>NZ_JASJFE010000490.1:0-1301 GCF_030067735.1 Microcystis sp. M53598_WE2
CCTATTTAACCATCGATCATTCTCAGAAGATTATCCTCTCTAACTTACCCTTTAAAGCAGGAACAAAGTTAGCCATTAACATTCAAGTAGTTGAGGATAAAAAGACAGAAGCCGATTTTGAAGCCTTATTAGATAAAACTAAGGGAATCTGGACTAAAGGAGATGGCTTAGAATATCAGCAAAAAATTCGGGAGGAGTGGATATGAAACGATTAATAGACTCCTGTATTTTAATCGACCATTTTAATGGTATTACCCAAGCTACAGTTTATCTAAAAGCTCACCGAGATGAAAGTTATATTTCTGTCATTACTAAAGCCGAAGTTCTCATTGGTTTTAATGATAATAATTCCTTTGAAAAAGCAGGAGAGTTATTAAGCCATTTTCCCTGGATAGATTTAGATGTCAACATCACTGATTTAGTCATTCAAATCCGTCGTGAACAAATCAAAAAAAAGGCAACCAAACAGCCTAACAAAAAGGTTATTCAATGGAAATTGCCCGATGCCATTCAAGCAGCGATCGCCCTTTACTATAATCTCAAATTAGTCACTCGTAATACCCAAGATTTTGATCTCAATCAACATCCATTTATTGAGATTCCCTATACCATCTAACAATAAAACTGAAACAGTTATCGGTGATTCAAAAGTATTATAATTGTATTTGTTATCCTAAATCAATAGTTTTTGCGCGTCAGTAGTTATGAATAGTTAGGGTTTGCTGAAAAAGTACGGGCGACGATCCCTAAAACCCTTACCTTGCCTACATTTCACATTTATTCAGCAAGCGCTATTTACTTTTAGTCAAAATTAATTAACTTCTAACCCCGGAATGCTTAACTGTTCGGTTTTTGGCTGTGTTTCCCCCAGATAATCCCCTTGCAACATATTAATTAAACAGCCACCAAGATGATAGGCCATATTCACGGGAACCGCGTTACCAATCTGTCGATATTGAGAGGTTAAATTACCAGTAAATTGCCAATCATCGGGAAAGGACTGCACTCGTGCATATTCTCTCACAGTCAAAGGACGAGTTTCTTGGGGATGACATCTTTCTGTTTGGGTTTGTGCCGGACTACAGGTAATAGTTAAAGCCGGTTCATCCCAAGATAATCTTTTAGCATATCCTGTCCGTCCGCCGTGATTTTTGAGACTATTTTTCATATATTCTTTTTGAATATCCATCGGCAAATTCCGCCAATTTCCTCCTGGGGGAACTAAGGACATAATCTCTTTTTTTCTTTCTTTATATTCTACTCCTGGAGAACTTGGACAATTCTCTAGAGCTTTTTTCAGA
>NZ_JASJFE010000374.1:0-6919 GCF_030067735.1 Microcystis sp. M53598_WE2
AAAATTAGGTAATTGGCCACCTCAAAACCGGTAAAACCCCACACCCCACACCCCACACCCTGCCCCCACCGAAAAACTTTTTCAGCAGACCCTACTTATCAGGACAGGCACTCATGCAAGAGGCAAAAGGGGGAATAATACTAAATCCGTTGAGTATAGGCTACATATCAGGACAGGCAATGGGCAATAGGCAATAGGCAAAAGAGGGAATAAATAATCAGTTTTTAATAACTGGATTGAGTATAAATAATCGGTCTTTAATAACTGGATTTAGGCTCACTGCTTACTGCTCACTATCGCCTATTCCCCGCTCTCGACGATTATTTTAAATGCCTAAAAGTTTAGCCTGAAAAAATATTACTTATCTTGATTCTTCCTGACTGAGATGACGTAGTTTATCCCGAAAATAGCCAAAGCTGGGCGATCGATTAATATCCACATTCATCTGAGGAGAAATATTTTCTGCCCAGACTGTTTTCTCTTGACCCACAGAAGCGCCACCTAACTTAGATAATTGTTTCGCTCCACCTCTGTATATAGCATCTGCCAGTTTTTCCCAAGTACCACAGATACTATCATTAATATAGGAATCCAAGATAGCACTTTTGGCATGGGGATAAGCAATTTTTATGGCATTAATATCACCTAAATACCAAGCTTCTCCTTCTTCAATAGCAATACAGAAGTAAATTTGGGATTTGATAGCAGATTTTTCCAGACAATTGCTTAATTCCTGTCGAAATTCCCGAAAACATCGATTATCCAGATCGCAAACCACAATCAGCACAGCAGCATAATTATCAGCGCAACTGGAAAAAGTTTTATCATATCCTTGAATCAGTTTAGGTAGTCGCTCAAGAAGAATCCGTTTACTAGGATCGGAAACAGACTGTAAGTCTCTGGGAATATGACCACTGCCTTTATAGGAATGAACCCTAAATGTATGACCTGCATTCATGTCAATAATCTTAGGAATTAGAATATCAAGTGCTTTTTTTCCCGACAAATCCTCGACCAAAATTTCAAAGTGCATGACCTTATCTCTCATCTAAGTAATCACTATACCAAAGACTACCAAGGGGCAATCCTTCTGAGACGAGATTCTTGATTAAGGGATTGTCACTGGCCCGTTTAATCCGAGAAAACCCGTCATCACCTTTTTCCAGAATCCAAACTTCTTCCGGCTGGAGAGCATCAACAAAATAAGGTTGATGGGTGGTGATAAAAATTTGAGAACGTCCTCTCTGTCCTGTGGCGTGTTTTCTAAATTCTTGAGCCAAGGTTTCTAATAGTTTATGGTATAAGCCGTTTTCTGGCTCTTCAATACAGATAAATGGCGGTGGGGAAGGGTCTTCTAACAGTAAGAGATAGGCGAATACTTTTAAAGTACCATCGGACATTTGCTGTACATAAAATGGGTCTTGGAATCCCCGATCATTAAATTTTAATAGTAGTCGATTATCGGGACTTTTTTCGGTACTAATTTTTTCTATACCCGGTATCTTACGAGAAATACTATTAAGTATATTCTGAAATTTCTTGGAATGCTCTCTTTCCATAAACTGCACCACATTACCGAGATTATCTCCATGAATATTCAGATGTTTCTGGGGTCCGGCTAGGGGCAAACTTCTGGCCGCATCGGGAGTAAAATAGCTGAGATACCATCCCTCAATAAATCTCCGAAATAGGGAAATTCTCGGATGCTGTTTGAGAGAACCTAACGTAGCAATTCCTAGTTTGCGCTTATCATTCAGTTCCACTAACTCCCCCCCATCCTCATAATCTCCTCGTTTAATTTTTTCTATTAACTTAAGTAAATCAAAATGGTCTTGACCTTCTTCTACTTGTTTCCCTTCTTCTTCTCCTTTCCAGACGATTCCTTTCCCCTCATCGAGGAGTAAAAATGAAAAAGGCCATCCGGTCTTTTGACCTTTTCTTCTCTGTCTGAGTCTTTCTTTTTTTACATAAGGTCTATTATCGGTATCTAGATCAATAGCTAATTCATAGGTAATTGGTCGGGAATTGTAATCTTCTTTGTAATAAATCTGAAATTCAATGCTTCCTTCCTGACCCTGGGAACGAAGACGCTCAAACCCGCCCCGACCTCGCGCATCACAAGCTTCTTCTACTCCTCCTTTAAGACAATCAGATAAAAAACCGAACGCATCAAAAACTGTGCTTTTTCCCACACCATTTTTGCCGATAACGGCCGTCATCGGTGTCAGAGAATCTCGATTTTGAGTATTCCATAACTTGCCCAGAGTTATATCCTTGAGCGCTCGATAATTTTTAATCCTCAATCCCTCAATTCCGGCCATTATTTAGTCCCGTTTCTCATTACTAAAGTAATTTGAGCAATTTCTTGATAGATTGATTCTAGACCAGTTATTAATAGAGTTCTTGCCTAATTAATTTTTGAGAGTTCAAAAATGAGAAAAATAGGCATAAAATTGCATAAAATCCTTAGATAGAGCATTTAATTGATTAATGCTCATTCTTAATTCTCCTGACTACTGACTACTGGCTACTGACTCCTCACCTAAGGTCAGATTTTTGATTTTTACAAGAGGTCTAATTACTGACCCGATTCGATCGCTCCTTCGGCCTCATGGACAATTGCCCTCAATCGATCTAAAGTTTTCTGGTCCACCTGGGTCCATAATCCCCGTTGTTGAGCCTCTAACAATCTTTCGGCCATATCTCGCAATGCCCAGGGGTTTTTCTCCTGAATAAATTGTTGTACCTTGTCGTCAAATAAATAAGCTTCGGCTACTCCCTGATAGATAAAATCCTCCACTAGATGAGTAGTGGCAGAGTAGGCAAAAATATAATCTACGGTTGCAGCCATCTCGAAAGCGCCTTTATAGCCGTGTCGCATCACTCCCGCTATCCATTTGGGATTAACCACTCGCGAACGGTAAACCCGGCGAATTTCTTCCTCTAGGGTTCTGATGCGGGGATTTTCTGGGCGGGAATGATCACCAAAATAGGTGACGGGATTTTTGCCGGTTAATGCCCGGACACTGGCAGTTAAGCCGCCTTGAAATTGATAGTAGTCATCGGAGTCGAAAATATCGTGTTCTCGATTGTCCTGATTGTGCAGCACTATCTCTAATTCTTGCAGTCTATTTCTCAATACTTCCGGTAAAGAATGGGCAGTTCCTTGACTATCATAGGCATAACAACTCCAGTTAATATAAGCATTAGCTAAGTCTTGATCATTTTGCCAGTTTTGTGACTCGATTAACCCCTGTAAACCGGCCCCGTAAGCACCCGGTTTGCAGCCAAAGATTCTGGCAGTAGCTCTCAGTTTCGCCTCCTTTTCTCCTAAGCCCTGATTTAGCCAAAACTCCCTCTCTGTCTTCACTTTCGCCGCTAAAGGATTAATTTTTTCCTCTTCCTCTTGACAAGCTACCGCATTTATGCAAGAATTAAGAAGATGTAGTATGCTGGGGAAACTGTCCCTAAAAAAGCCGGATACCCGAACAGTCACATCAATGCGAGGACGGCCTAAGCTAGACGGGGTAAGGATTTCAAACCCGACTACCCGACGGAAAAAACCATCCCAAAGGGGACGAATTCCCAGTAAAGCCATGGCTTCGGCCACATCTTCGCCACTATTTCTCATCGTCGAGGTTCCCCAGATAGAAATCGCCAAAGTGCGGGGATATTCGCCATTTTCTTGGGTATAACGTTCAATTAGTGCCTCTGCGGCCTTTCTTCCCACTTCCCACGCGGTTTCTGTGGGGATTGCGCGGGTATCGACAGAATAGAAATTTCTGCCGGTGGGGAGAACATCGGGACGGCCGCGGGTGGGAGCGCCGGAAGCACCACTGGGGACGTATTGGCCAGTGAGACCTTTTAAGAGATAGGTAAGTTCATCGGGGGTTTGTTTTAAAGCAGGAATTAACTGATTTTCTAGCCAAACCAATTCTTTTGCCGTATTTTCGCCTAGAGGTTCAATTTTCTGGCTAATTAAATCCTGAGCGAGACTTTCCAGATAGGTAGTAGTATCGTTATATTCCGTCAGGGGGTCGCAGTCGAGATGGAGGTCAAGGGCGATCGAACGGGTTAAACCGGGGCGGTCGGGACTAGGAGAACGAGCGATCGATTGGATTAAATCAATTAACTGCTGACCCTGGGGACATTGACCGAAGATATGTAAACCGTCGCGGATTTGTGCTTCCTTGAGTTCACAGAGATAACCATCCACGAGGGTGAGAAATTGACTAAAGGAGGCGCTGGTCGCAACGCGCTCGCTACGCGAGATCGTGCCTAGCTCTCGATCGAGATTAGTTTTCGCCACCAGATCGTTAATCCGCTCGCGAATCAGAGCTAAACGAGAAGGATCAAGAGATTCTGCTTGATAATATTCATCGATGAGGGACTCTAACTTTTCCCAATCCCCATACAATTCCGCTCGCGTCATCGGGGGAGTGAGATGGTCGATGATAACAGCTTGGGAACGTCTTTTAGCGCTGGAACCTTCTCCGGGGTCATTGACAATAAACGGATAGAAATTCGGCAGCGACGAGAAAGCAATTTCGGGATAACAATGGGGAGAAAGAGCGAGACTTTTCCCTGGTAGCCATTCTAAATTGCCGTGTTTACCGAGATTAATCACGGCAGTGACTTGGAATTCCTGTCGTAACCAATGGTAAAAAGCGAGATAGCTGTGGGTAGGTTCGAGGTCGGGGGAATGATAATTAAGAGTCGGGTCAAGGTCATAACCGCGAGAAGGTTGAATACCGATAAAGACATTACCTAACTGGATGCCGGGGATAGGAAAATCCCCGTCCGGATGTCCCCAACGGTCAAGCATAGCGCTTTGATTATCGGGGGGAAGGGAGGAGAAATAATCTAGATATGCTGACCGGGAGAGAGATTGATAGATAGGTTTTAATTCCCTTGTCTCCAGGTCATTAGTGATACCGGAAATAAGCAATCGCATTAATTCGTCGCTATGGTCGGGTAGGTCGGTGAGGGTATAACCTTGGGTTTGTAATGCGCGAAGAATTTCCAGACCACTAGCGGGGGTATCTAAACCGACTCCGTTAGCGATACGACCATCCTTATTGGGATAGTTGGGGAAAATGAGAGCAATTTTTTTCTGGGAGTTGGGAAGGGAGGAGAGTTGACAATAGTTTGCGGTTAAATCAGCGACAAAATCAACCCGGTGGGGGAGGGGTTGATAGATAACTATTTCCGTTTCTAGTTTGGGATGTCGGGTGAGGACAGATTTAAAGGAAATAGCGCGGGTGATAATTTTGCCATCCATTTCCGGTAAAGCGATATTCATGGCCACATCCCGGGGGGAAAGACCTTGATAACCCTGTTGATAAGCTTCTAAACTGCTGCTGCTGAGGATAACTTGGAAGATGGGTTTATTGAGGGACTGCCAGAAGTGATGATTTTGTTTGTCTTCCGGTCGCTGGATAGAGAAGCTAGTGGTATCGAGAATTAGGTCTGGGGGATGGTGGGAAAAGAGGGTTAATAGTTCCTCTTGCACTTCAATTTCCCGCAGAGAGGAGAGAAAGATAGGGACAGTTTCAATATTTCTTTGGGTGAAAGCGCTGATTAAAGCATCGATAGCTTTGGTATTACCCGCGAGATAATGGGAACGATAGAAAAGTATCCAAGTCCGTGCTTGGGGTTGGGATAGGGTTATCTGGGAATAGATTCCCAACCGAGGGACAACCTGAGGAGGAGAGGGAGGATAGTCGAGATGGAGACAGGTATGCGCGATAAATTTAGCAGCATTAATCCAGTTATCTATCCCTGCTTCCGTGAAATAGCACCATAACTGATTAACAGTAGTCAGGGAAGCAGTGGAATGACTCATCAACTCTAAATCCGGTTTATCCTCTCCCGGGAGGACAAATAAAGTCGCACCGGTGTCCTCGACAATTTCCTTAACTACTTCCAATCCGTAAGACCAACTCCCACGTCCCCCCAATAAGCGAAGAATAATCACTCTTGCTTGGGATAGTACCTTGTCCCCATAGTTATCGATACTGTATTGCTGCTGTAACTGCGATAAATTCAGGGCGCGAATTGCGGGAAAATTATCGGGTAGATGGTCGATAGCTGCCGCTAGAGTTTGAATATCGGTATCGGCCATGGTGAGGAGAACAATCGGGGCCGGATTTTGGTCAATAATAATCACCCCTTCGGTATCTGCTGTCCAACCACCCGCTTGGGGAGCAATTCGGTGCATAAGTTTTGAGAGTCAGGTTAAATAATGATTAGGTTTTGAGAATCAGGGTCTCGATCGAGGGATCATTCTTAGGTAGATAGAGATGATTATATCTGTCTGCGGCAATTTAAAGAACAGGCAATAGGGATTAGGGAATAGTAGGGGATAGGGATTAAGAAAACTTCACTAAAAACCCAACCCCAGTCCCCTTACTGATGACTGGGGAAGTGGGAAGTGGGAAGTGGGAAGTGGGGGAATTTCAACTAAAACCCTAAAACCCTAACACCCTAACACCCCAAAACCCTAACACCCCAAAACCCCAACCCCCCAAAACCCCCCGCAACGCGCACGCAGTGACCAACCTATCTCCTGCCTCGCAGCCTCGCAGCCTCCTGCCTTCTGATAACTGATAACTGATAACTAATAACTAATAACTGATAACTGATAAATGAATGCTTCTCCCGCTTATGTTTGCTGTCAAGTGTTGTCATCTACTCACCTCGAACAAATTCGTTCTTGGTGGGGACAGTTGGCAATACAGGTAACAGGGCCCAGGATTAGTCTCAGTGAAAGAGATATTCCCCCACAGACAGGGGAAATCTATCAACTCTTGCTTTCCACTGACCTACAAGCTTTATTGTTAGCCAGTCCCCAAGCACATAACTTTGATTACGAAGTCCGCATTAGTTTTGAAGCGAACACGATTAAAAGTTTTCTGCA
>NZ_JASJFE010000497.1:0-2490 GCF_030067735.1 Microcystis sp. M53598_WE2
AAATCCTTATCTGGCAAGAGACTTAATTGATTAGTTCGCTCTAGATCAAAAATAATTGACAAAAATCGCCAAATGCCTTTCTATATAAGGGTTACATCCCTTATAACCCCCGTCCATTGCATAACAAAAACCGAAGAACCGAATATTCACTACTCAGTCAGATATGCTGACGATTTGGTGTTCCTTCTTAAACCCCAAGATAAAGCGGAAGAGATTCTTGAAAAAGTCGCAAGTTTTCTAGCTACAAGAGGTCTAAACATTAAGCCATCGAAGACAAGGTTAGTAGCCTCGACAGAAGGATTTGATTTTTTAGGATGGCACTTTGTTGTGCAAGCCAACGGAAAATTTAGAAGTTATCCCTCAGAGGAAAACTTTAAAGCCTTTCGTCAGAAAGTTAAAGCCATCATCAATCACTCGAATTATGGGGCAAAGATTAAAGCCCAAAAATTAGCTCCAATAGTCAGAGGATGGAGAAACTACCACCGCTATTGTCAACTGAATGGCTCAAGATTCTCATTATGGCAACTTAATCATAGGACATATAAAGTGTTCTTAAAAGAAAAAAAGGTAAACCGCCAGATGGCTGCAAATTTAGTCAAAAAAGCGTTTCCACCTGTGCCATATTCAGAAAACAAGCACATCAACGTTAGAGGAGATTATTCGCCTTTTAACGGTGACTTAGTTTACTGGTCTAAGAGACAGTCCAAACTTTACGATGGAGCAACTTCTAGGTCTTTAATCCGACAGAACCATACCTGTGGATATTGTGGCTTGAAATTTATTGATGAGGAAAGAATACATCTGCACCACATCGATAGAAATCACGCTAATGGTCGAGCCAATAATCTTTTGGCAGTACACGAATCATGCCACGATTACATCCACAGGTGCAAAAGTGAAAGCTAAGATTATCGGGAGCCGAGTGCGGTGAAAGTCGCACGCTCGGCTCTAAGAGAGAGGTGCGGAGGATAATACCTCCCATCGACTCTACCCACCTTATCTAATGTTCAAAATCCGTGCGTTACGCTAACGCTAACACACGCTACATCATATCGATCGCCAAGATTAAGTGATTGCCAAAGCGATCGGGTATAACACAACGTTGCACCTGACTTAATAAAGCGATCAATGATAAACTAAAATCATGGTAAGCAATCTGGGTTGAGGATTAAGGATTTTGCGAATCAGTCGTCGGGGGGCGTTGGCTCCCCTTGCTTTTTTTGTGCGCTACTATGGAATTAAATGATTAAAAGCTAAGACTGCTATGGCACTGGCATCGAATGGACAAACAGCTATAATCCGCACAGAGCGAGGGCTTACAATTGCGGATACTCGTATTACTCTGTATGACGTGATGGATTATCTCAAAGCTCAGTATCCACCCAAGTTTATTCGTGATGCCTTCAATCTTACAGATGCTCAGATTCATGCCGCCCTTTCCTACATTGAAACACATCGAACAGAAGTGGAAGCAGCGTATCAGGAGGTTTTAAAGACTGCCGCAGAAACTAAACAATTTTGGGAAGAGAGGAATCGCGAACGTTTTGCTCGGATCGCTGCTACTCCTCCTCGTCCAGGCTATGAAGCGGTTAGAGCTAAACTTCAGGAACGGAGAGCAAAGCGGGAAGCGAAGAAGCAATGATTGTTCTGGCTGATTACAACTTGAATCGGCAGGCAATTCTGATCTCTGGAAGTCTTGTTGTTAGCGGGTTATTCCATAAGGTGATTGGCGCATCATATCTGTTGGTGACACGGCATAACAACCCCAATGCACACCGACCGACGAAAGCTAATCAGTGTGATCGCCAATCTTGTAGGGTGCGTCTCACGCACCTTTTACCTTTTTAAATATAAGCCCGTCTAACAAATCACTGCACCAGACCGTATACCTGGACTTCCCCGTTGACAAAAAGCCATAACCTATGCTGTAGGAGGGAATAAGAGAATTTCCGCCGCCCCGTTACTGGGTACAAATCAGGGAAACTCCCAATAAATCTAACGCTTTTTGTTGCAGTTGGGTCGGTCGAGTTATCTTAGAAAAACGATAACTTCCCTCCCTAATCGTACATTCCACTGTATTCAAGCAAATTGTCCCCAGGTCTTCCAACAAAGTCCGAAAACTATGCACAGGGAGGTTCTCTTGATTCCGTTTTTTTCTCTCTTTAGACTGAGCGGATTCACTCCGATTGGCTTTAATCACATTCAGAGAACCATCATCAATTTCTTCATCCTCAAATAACAAAGGAGCCAAAGACTGTTTTAAATGCCATTCCACATAATAAGCCAACATACATAAAAAGATATGAGCCTTGACTCTATCACCCTTATAATGATAGATAGGACGTACCTTTAAATCAATTGACTTATAACAGCGAAATGCCTCCTCCACTGGAGACAAACTTTTATAAGCTTTAACCGTCGTCGCTGCATCCATCAAAGTTGACTCCAGAGAAGTTCTTAACACATACACACCATCCAAGGCCGTTTCTT
>NZ_JASJFE010000660.1:0-5128 GCF_030067735.1 Microcystis sp. M53598_WE2
AGTTTTCAAGGTGCGTTCATCGGTTGATGACTGGGTTTTTTAAGCGGTTGCTTACCCGGCCCCCTATTCTTAATATCATACATCCTATAAAGTCGCCCTCAAAGGGCGAGGCTTTAAACCCAATTTTTCGGTAAACGGTCTTGACGCAGCAAATCCGCCAGATTTTCCCGTTCAAGGATGAGATTAGCTTCTCCGTTGTGGACAATTACCGCCGCCGGACGGGGTAAGCGGTTGTAATTAGAAGCCATACTGTAGTTATAGGCTCCTGTGGCTAAAACCACTAAAATATCCCCCGGGTTGGTTTTCGGTAGCGTAATATCCTTAATTAGAATATCGCCAGATTCACAATGCTTTCCAGCTATTGTCACCACTTCCTGACATTCTTGACTCATTTTATTGGCGACCACGGCCCGGTAAACCGATTGATAGGTAATCGGTCGGGGATTATCAGACATTCCGCCATCAACGGCGATATAGGTGCGGATTTCAGGGATTTCTTTGCGATTACCCACTGTATAGGCCGTTACGCAAGCGGTGGCAATCAGAGAGCGTCCCGGTTCGGCAATGAGCAGCGGATAAGCGATACCTCTTTCCTGACAAGCTTTGGCCACTGCTAAGGACACTGCTTGCACCCATTCCTCGATACTTGGGGGGTCATCACTTTCGAGGTAGCGAATCCCTAAACCACCACCCACATTTAATTGCTCTAGGGGTAAACCCCGTTCTAAACCTAATTTAAACCAATCTGCCAGCACAGCGGCTAAGTCTTGGTGGGGTTGACGTTCAAAAATCTGGGAACCGATGTGAGCGTGTAAACCCAGACAATTCAGCAGCGGATGAGCTAAAACATAGTCAAATACCGCTTCGATTTGATGGGGGTCAAAACCAAATTTACTGTCTAAGTGACCCGTGCGAATATATTCGTGGGTGTGGCACTCGATACCGGGGGTTAACCGCAATAGGATCGGAATAGGGTTATCAGGACGATTTTCGCCTAATTTAACCAGATTTTCTAACTCTAGCCAGTTATCAACGACAATAATGCAGTTATGCTCGATCGCATACTCTAACTCGGCGATCGATTTGTTATTACCATGAAAGTATATCGGCACATCGGTTTTCTTGATCTGGTCTAAAGCGGTTAACACCGTGTGAATTTCTCCGGCCGAGACCACATCAAAACCTAATCCCTCCCTAGCGACCACGGCCGATAGGGCCAGGCAATTCCACGCTTTCGAGGCATAAATTACCCTAGATTCTCCGGGATAATGAGTCTGGAAACCTTGCAGGTATTGACGACAGGCTGTGCGGAGGGTGACTTCATCGACAATATACAAGGGTGAACCGAAACGTTCCACTAGGGTGGTGACATCACAACCACCGATTTCTAGACAATCGCGGTTATTAACCTTGGCTGTCAGGGGGAACAGGGTTTGATTCGGGGATAGACAATCTTGATAGGCTAAATATTTTTGTCCGGAATTGTTGATTTTAGGTTCAGTTGATAGCATAATCGGAGTTTTTTGTCAAGCAATCGATAATTTTTGTTACAATCTCTGCCCATCACCGATTCAGTCAAGGGAATTTTGACCGTCGGTGATCTAGATAGCCAAAATAGTTCTCTCTTTCAGTGTACGATCAACCACCCGCTAAAAATCCCTTTTTTGTCGGGAAAAAATCGAGCAGCGACCCCGAAATAGTGGTAATAGTATTGAAGGAGTGGTCTTAAAAGTGATGATATGACTGACCAGAATGGCGTGTTAGTAGAAGAACAGAGCGAGGATATTACCCGCAAGATGAGTCAATTAGCCACCGAGTCGCCGAAAAATCAATTACAAATCCTGACACAATTAGCCGGGGCCGGAGAAGGTGGCCTAACTGTATTGAGAGATTTTTTGTTGGCCCAGCAGCCCACTCCTGTTAATCTGGTGACAGGTAAGGCCTATCAATTGCTATACCAAGATAATAGCGCTCAGAGCAAGGAATTTTTAGCTAATTATTTCCCCACGGGTGTTGTTCCCCTCGATAGTGCTAAGGGTATCGATTATCGACTTTTACAGGAATTATTGGCTAAACAGGATTTTCAAACTGCCGATAGTCTCACCCGTCAAAAACTCTGTGAATTAGCAGGAGAAGGAGCAATACAGAGGAAATGGGTCTATTTTACGGAAGTAGAAGCTTTTCCCAAGGTTGACATTCAGACTATTGATCATCTTTGGTTAGTTCATTCGGAAGGGAAATTCGGTTGGTCGGTGCAGCGCAAATTATGGATAGGTGTGGGACAAGATTTCCCGAAACTCTGGCCGAAAATTGGCTGGAAAAATGGCAATAATTGGACAAAATACCCGCAGGAATTTATCTGGGATTTAAGCGCTCCCGTCGGCCATTTACCCCTGTTAAATCAACTGCGCGGGGTGAGAGTGGCCGCCTCTTTATTCTCCCATCCCGTCTGGAGTGAAAAATAGATTAGCGATAGTAAAAATCGTAGTTTTTTAGGGCATTCAGTCGGGCTAAATTGAGACGATAATGATAGCCTAGTCTTTTTTGGAGGGGTTGCCAAAAATCTTTTTTAATGGGAGGTTGATAACTGGCATCAAGGTGATTGCTTTTATTTTTGAGGATTAACCAAGCTTCACCGGTATCTACTGTCCACCCGACTTTTGCTGCCGCTAGTCCCATAATACTGCCTTCGCCACTGTGCATTCCTTTCATTTCTAAATAGAGTGCTATCTTCCCCCAAAAATGCAAAAACTCTTGCTCTTTCCCTCCATCTCTAGTGACTATAAATAAAGACTCTCCAATCCAATTTACTTGTTCACTCGGAATTCCTAGTTTTTCAGAAACCCTGATTAAATTAGGTAAATCCCGAGGACGATATTTTTTATTATGCTCAACCATACTCTGATGACAACCAACGATACCTGGAGTAAAATCAAGATTGTCCGGTAATGATTCTATTAGTCTTGTATCCGCATCGATAAAAATAGCTGTCGGAAATAACTTTAAACTTTCTTCTAGAACAAAGCGTTTATCATTATAACAATGTAAAATACCTTTTTGAGTATGTTTAAAAGCCATAACATTGGGACTATTATCAAAATACTGAGGGGCATCAGTTCCCACCACTAGACTGCTCTGAGGGGCGTATTTTTGTAAATCTTCAGCCAAAGTTTTAGTTAATTTTTGATACTTTTCTCTTAGGGCTAAAGTGCAAAAACAATAATTTGCTGTCGGCTCGGAAAGATTCATCATAGACCGTTAGTATTGAGAATTTTTCCCCCCAGTATATCAGCTTTCTACATTTTCGGGACGATTTCTTGTAAGGCCGCTTCTAGATTAGGATAACGATAGTCAAAACCGAGCGCTTGAGTGGCTTTTGGCAGCACTTCTTGACCTTCTAAGACGATTTTTGCTCCTTCTCCCAAGAGAATTTCGAGGGCAAAATCTGGCACTGGCAACCAAGAAGGACGATTCATTACTTCCCCTAAAATCTGACAGAATTCTTTCATCCGGACGGGATTGGGTGCAGTAGCGTTGAAAGTACCGCTAATTCCCTGGCGATCGAGACAATAGATAATTAAATTAATTAAATCATCCCGATGAATCCAAGAAAACCACTGACGACCGCTGCCAATCGGTCCGCCGGCAAATAGTTTGAAGGGTGGGATCATTTTCCCTAAAGCACCCCCATTGCCTAAAACAATACCCGTGCGAAGAATGACTAAACGAGTGCCGTAATCTTTAACTTTTTGGGCGGCTGTTTCCCACTTTTTACAGACATCTGCCAGAAAATCGTCACCGGGAGGGCTATTTTCGTCAAAACTAGCGGTTTCACTGGTTCCATAGTAACCGATCGCCGAGGAGTTAATTAAAACTTTCGGTTTCTGGTCGGCCAGTGCGGTCGCAACGCGCTCGCTACGCGAGATCGCCTCGACAATTTTCTCGGTGCCGATTTCCCGACTAGCGACGATTGCTCGTTTTGCTTCACCGGTCCAGCGTTCCGAAATCGGTTCTCCCGCTAGATTAATCACCGCGTCACATCCGCAAATCTCTTTTTGCCAATCCCCCGATTCTGTGGCGATATAGGGAATAATCTCTATCTTAGGATAGATTGACTTTGGGTAAATTCTCCCGGCTTTATCGGGATTGCGAGTCAAAATTAGGATGTCATCGCCGCGATCATAGAGTTTGACCACCAATCGACTACCCACAAATCCCGTCGCCCCAGTAATCGCTATTTTCATGGTTTCTTGACTAAATTTATCCTTATTTTAGCTGGTTTTTAACTATCAGAACTCAGGAGTCAGGAGTCAGAAGTCAGGAGATTATTTTTATTTATTCTCCCCACACCCTACACCCCACTTCCCACTTCTCACTTCTCACTTATCCTGATACCCCATCCCGTTAGCGGCTGCATAACGATTCATAAAGCGCAGAAAACGCTCCCAGTGTTCATCGGTGATTTCAAAACCACATTCTACCCGTTGAATTTCATCTCCTTCATCTCCTCCAAAAATAAACTTAGTCGAGTTGGGAATAACTATAATCACTCCTTCCTCATCGGTGAGACGAAGATCACCGTAGGTGCGGGTGGTGAAACTTTGGAAACGTTCGATCGCTTTCAGGGTTTTAAAAGTCATCAGGACATTGCGAATCCCGGTACTTTTATTTTTGCGGAGACTAACACCGCTTAATTCTTCTGATAAACCAACAAAAAACTCGATCGTGGGAGTGGTCATAGGTATAGCTATAAAATTTTGGTTATTGATTTTCTCTTAATTACTTTTGATGGGGAAAAATTAGTTCATGATTACTAATAAAGTAACCATGAACGGAAAAACAAGCTATTCCGCTTCTCCACCTTGGATTTTGAGGAGGAGAAAACCCCAAGCTAATCCGACGAGGACGAGAACGATCGCCACGATCGCCCCATTAAATAACATACTTTCTGCGGTCATGGTGATTGCTCCTGAGCCTACAATAATCGATCAATAGATCAATGGTATTTTAACCTACGAAGGCGATCGACTGCAGCCAGACTAGGGCAAAATTGAGGGAGAAAATCGGCCAATAGCTTTGAGAACTTTCTTAGTATATACGTTCTAGCAATCCTGCCCCTCTCCTCAAG
>NZ_JASJFE010000332.1:0-2578 GCF_030067735.1 Microcystis sp. M53598_WE2
GGGTTTATCCTGTCCCTGCCATGATTTGAGTAATTGGCCCAATTTAGAATTACCCCTACCCCATTTACCCGTCAATAGTCGAGAAAATCTCGATCGCATCCGGCAAAGATTGCTAAAAAATTCTCCCTCACATTAACCGGATCAAAAGAGACGTTAGGGGTAACGTCTCGAAAAAAGGATTGAGATTTAACGATTTCTGCCAAAAAGATTGACTAAATCTCGCAATCTCTCGCTATATTCTCCGGTTAAAGCTTCCTGACGATAGCGCCATGACCAATTCCCTTCTGCGACACTGGGGGTATTCATCCGCGCATCCGATCCTAAACCTAACACATCCTGTAACGGTACGATCGCCTGATTAGCCACGGAACTATAGGCCAGTCGAATCAGATCCCAAGCCACTCCCTGACCACTGGGAGCGCCAAGATATTGATAAAGTCGCGCTTTTTCGTAGTCATTGGCGTTATCTTGAAACCAGCCCACAGTAGTATTATTATCGTGAGTGCCGGTATAAATCACACAGTTGCGTTCGACGTTGAAAGGAAGATAGGGATTACCCGCATCACCCCCAAAAGCAAAGTGGAGAATCTTCATCCCGGGGAAGGCAAAGTGATCGCGAAAATCTAAGACTGCTTGGTCAATATCGCCCAAATCTTCGGCAATAATCGGCAATTTACCTAAACGAGCGCCAATAGTATTAAAGAGATCATAACCTGGGGCCTTCAGCCAATGACCATTAATAGCGTTTTCCTGGCCAAAAGCCACCGCCCAATAGGCCTCTAATCCGCGAAAATGATCGATACGGATAATATCGACTAGGGAAAGAACCGCTTTTAAACGGCGTACCCACCAGTCAAAGCCCGTATTTTTGAGATAATCCCAGTTATAGAGAGGATTTCCCCATAATTGCCCCGTTTCTGAGAAATAATCCGGGGGAACCCCCGCCACTTCCAAGGGATTACCGGTTTGGGGATCTAGTCGGAAAACCTGCGGATTTGCCCAAACATCGGCGCTATTATGGGAGACATAAATGGGTATATCACCGATAATCTCGATACCGAGGGAGTTAGCATAGCGTTTTAAGGCTAACCACTGCTCAAAAAACTCAAATTGCAGGAATTTATGCAGAAAAATCTCCTCTTGTAACTCCTGTTTCGGTGTTTCCAACGCACCCCAATGACGTTCGCGAATTTCTGTCGGCCATTCCATCCATGCTTTACCCGGGTAAGCGTGGGATAAAGCCATAAATAGGGCGTAATCCTCTAACCAATCAGCATTGCCAGCACAAAAGCCGGCAAACTGTTTGTAAAGAATTGTGTCATAACCCTTGACAAAATTGCTCGCCGCCTTTCTAAGTAGGGGAATTTTCCAAGCGATCAATTTATCAAAATCCACTTGATCGAGGGGAAAATCGGGAATATCCTCGAAATCTGCCTGACTAAGCAGGTTTTTTTCCCGAAGAAGATCGAGACTAATCAGGAGATGATTGCCGGCAATGGCACTAAAACTCATGTAGGGAGAGTTACCGTACCCTGTCGGGCCTAAAGGGAGAATTTGCCAGAGTTTTTGACCACTTTGAGCCAAAAAATCGATAAATTGATAGGCTTCCCTACCTAGTTCTCCAATCCCGTAACGGCCAGGATGACTGGTGGGATGAAGCAAAATACCGCTAGAACGGCTAAAAGCCATGAAAAAACCCCCTTATCAGTGATTCGGTTAGCAGTTATTAAGTGTTTAAAGCTGAATGCTCACTGCTATCTCCAAGCTAACCCGATGTCGATCGATAACGGCAATACTTAACAACTTTATTAGACCTATGGGACAAAATGAGGCATTACAGCCGTACATTAACAGATCGTCTTTCCAGTGAAAAAGATTCCTTCGGATCACGTTCCACGTTACCCCGGAGGAAAAACCGATCGCTTGTCAGTTATTGTGCCAATGATAGGGGCGCATCGTGGTCAGTGAGTTGATCGAACTGCGTGCGCCCAAAATGTAATATAGATATTTCTGCAAAATTGAGATGCAGCCGCCGAAAATTCAAGAGCGATTCACTTACTGTCGGTAAGTCCTATTTCCTGTAACCTCCTCTTCAACCCAGACCGGTTACTGTACTGTTCGTAAATCTGGTTCAGGCGCTCTTGGAAAACGGGCAACCCGTTTTGATATTCGGCTAAATCTCTTAATTTGACCAACAATTTAACAGCCTCATCGTAGGATTTAGACTGGGCTTTCTGAATTAGGGACTCGACTTGCTGCCAAACTTGCGCTTCCCGTTTAGCTAAAGTTTGTAGTTCCTCAATTCGCTTGGCTTCCGCTTCTTGTTGTCGCCGTTTTTCTGCCTTTTTTTCTTCCTCAGAAGCAGCCTCAAGAAGTTCTTGAACCGTGCGTCGAGCCTGGTTAGAGGGGGGAGAAGTAGGGATTAATTGAGACAGCTTTTGTTTGAATTTAGCAGATAAATTATGTTCTCCTTTAGCCAGTCTTAATAGGAAATCTTGGCGTTCAGAAGCGGATAATTGAGTAATAGCTTGTTGCCACGTTTGCTCCGAGATAGTTGTTAGTTTACCACTGGATGCAC
>NZ_JASJFE010000944.1:0-2233 GCF_030067735.1 Microcystis sp. M53598_WE2
CAATATGATTCTACCCTATTAGAGAAAATTGCCGGACAGTCTGCCAACAATTCGATAAACCGGGTAAAAGCGGAAGAGGCAAAACAGAAACTAGAGGAAAATAATAAAAAAATATCAAAAATCAAAGAAGAAATTGTTAAGCTAAAAAATGAACTACTACAAAAACCATCGAGTCAAAATTTACTTGCTTTCATGAGAAATGAAAGTAAATTTAATGATGTGGAAGCTGGTTATAAAAATGCGACTTTTTGGTATCCTAGCATTCAATTAGGTTTTCAAGTTTTATTTTTAGCACCATTAATAATTGTTGCGTTATTAGTGAATCAGTATGCCCAAAGTCGCGGCTATGGTTTAATAGCGTTAATTAGTTGGCATTTATTAGTTATTTTCTTCATTCCTTTAATTTTCAAAGCTTTTGAATTTTTGCAAATTGGTATTATTACACAATTCATTTTTGATATTATCGGTGCTATCTTTGGAGGTTTAGTATTTTTAGTTCAATATGTTTATATTCTGTTAATCCCTTTGTTCGGTTTTGCTATTATTAAATTTTTGCAAAAGTTTGTTTTTAATACCAAGTCTCAAGCAGCAAAACGAGTACAAAAATCACAATGTATTAACTGCGCTAAAACGATTAAAAATCAAGATGCTCATTGTCCCCATTGCGGTTATTATCAATATGTAGAATGTCATCATTGCCATGAGTTAACTTATAAAAATTTACCTTATTGTTATCATTGTGGTACTGCACAAACTTATGATAGTTAATAGTCCCCAAGCTACCGAAACGAGCAAAGAGAGAATTGCCACTTTATCAACTAATCAATTATGGATTTACTCGAATACCAAGCCAAGGAAATATTTGCTCAGGTAGGTATCCCCATTTTACCTTCCCAACCAATCCACGAACCGGGGGGACTAAAAAGATTAAACATTCCCTATCCTATCGTGCTGAAGTCCCAGGTACGCACGGGAGGACGAGGAAAAGCAGGAGGGGTGAAATTTGTCGCTAATACCATCGATGCGATCGCTGCTGCCCATGCTATCTTTCATTTACCGATCGCCGGAGAATATCCAGAGGTAATCCTAGCAGAAGCCAGGTATAATCCGCAACAGGAGATATTTTTAGCCATTTTACTCGATTATCATCTGCAAAGACCAGTTTTACTGGGTGCGAGTCAAGGGGGGATGGATGTGGACAGTTTACTGGCAACCATGCAAAAAGTGGTCATTGAAGAGAGATTTTCCCCCTATCTCTGTCGGCAATTAGCCGTATCTATGGGTTTAAGAGGGTCTTTGATCGAGTCTATCAGTCAAATTCTCGAAAAAATGTATAGTCTCTTTGTCAGCAAAGATCTCGATATTATCGAGATTAATCCCCTCGGTATCAACGAAACTGGGGAAGTGATGGCCCTAGATGGCAAAATAAGTGTTAATGATGCCGCTTTAGCTAGACATCTCGATCTGCTCGCTTTGACCCCACCCCAATTACAATCCCCTTGGTCGATAATTGATCAAACTGGCCGAATAGCGATGATCAGTAATGGCCAGGGTTTGATGTCCAGTATCTGGGATGTCTTAGCTGGCCAGGGGGCAAAACTGGCGGCATGGCTTATACTGGAGGAAAGACTAGAATTAGAGCAATTAAACGAGCAAATAGAGGCCGGTCTGCAACAATTCCAACTATTGCCTGATTTAAAAGTGGTTATCGTTGATATTGTCAGTTATCCCGACTTTGGCCAAAAAGCGATCGAGAGTATTAGCAATTACTACCGCAGTTATAGCCCATTATCACCCGGCCGGGGCAGCGGCGAAAGAACGATCCGGGCTACCCGACAGGAAAGACAAACCTTGGAACCCAGACCTTTTCCCAATCCCACCGTACCACAAATAATTTTTCGCGTCCTAGCTGACAGCAAAGCGATCGATCTCAGCCGGAGTTTAGCTGATGTTAACTTTCATTGGTTAGAGTCTTTAGAAGAGGTGGTCACTGCAGCAATTAAATTAGCCTAGAATCAGTGATCAGTGATCAGTTATAATTTGCACGGCTATAATTTGCATTTTTTACTCAAAGACTATAATAGGGCTTGCTGAATAAATCTAAAAACTTTGTTGGATAAGGCTTTTAGACTTTTTTTACCTCAAAAAGTGCCGACCATTGGAGGGATCGGGGGTAAAATTCCTGGACTTTTTCCCTGAAAATTAGGTAACTGACTACCTCAAAATCGGTAAA
>NZ_JASJFE010000059.1:0-3538 GCF_030067735.1 Microcystis sp. M53598_WE2
GTAATTGACCCCCTCAAAATCGGTAAAACCCTACACCCCACACCCCACACCCCACACCCCACACCCCACACCCTGTCCCCACGAAAAACTTTTTGCCGCAAACCCTAACTAAAAACCGAGTGCCGATCACTAAAAAATGACTTTTGCCTCCGTTATTCGCAACATTGAAAAATCGCCATTAACTGCCGAACTTATCCAAAAACTGGAGAAAAATGGCAATTTAACCCTAACTGGCCTTGCCCGCTTACCGAAAGGATTAATAAGCACAGCTTTCGCCCGTTGTCAAGGAAAAAATCTTTTAATTATCTGTGCCAATCTGGAAGAAGCGGCACGTTGGGCGGCACAATTAGAAGCGATGACGTGGAAAGGTGTTTTCTTTTATCCCACCTCGGAAGCTTGCCCCTACGAGACATTTAATCGGGAATCCGAGATGATTTGGGGACAGATGCAGGTATTATCGGCAATCAGTCATCAAGAGGCCGGAATTGCGATCGTTACCACCGAAAAGGCCCTGCAGCCCCATTTACCCCCTAGAGAGGTTTTCGAGCAATATAGCGATAATTTTGCGGTAGGAAGGGTTATAGAAGGCAAAAACCTCGATCTAACCCTAGCTAGATTAGGATATCAAAGGGTTTCACTGGTAGAAACCGAAGGGCAATGGAGTCGTCGCGGCGATATCGTTGATATTTTCCCAGTTTCGGCAGAATTACCGGTCAGGTTAGAATTTTTCGGCGATGAATTGGAAAAATTGCGAGAATTTGACCCTGCCACCCAAAGATCCCTCGATTCTATCCCCAATCTGCTTCTTACTCCCACTAGCTTCGCGGCGATGATTGCCCCTTCTCTCCCCCCGACAGTGGCCGATTATTTGGAGGCTGAAGAGCGAGAAAAATTGGCTAATGGCATTTATCCAGAGGGAATTGAGCGATTTTTAGGCTTTTCCTTCCGTCAACCTGCTTCTTTATTGGATTATCTCCCCGAAAATACCCTTATTGCCTTTGATGAACTGGAAAGCTGTCAAGCTAGAAGCGATCGCTGGATAGAATATATTGGGGAACGCTGGCAAGAGATAGAACCAGCTTTACCGCAAATTCACCGTTCTTTTGGCGAATCTCTGCAAATATCGGCCAAATTTCCCCATCTCTACCTCTCAGAAATAGACGATCACCTGTCCGAAAATCGCCTTAATCTCTCCAGTCGTCCAATTCCCACCAATCCGGGGCAATTCGCCAAACTAGCGGAAATTTTACGGGGAAAAAGAGAGATTTATAGCGGTATTAAAGTAAATAAGTACGCTACATGGTTAATATCTGCCCAACCCTCCCGCACAGTCTCGTTATTACAGGAACACGACTGCCCGGCCCAATTTATCCCCAATCCCCTCGATTTTGGGGCGATCGAGCGCTTAATCATTCAAAACACCGCTACAGCCCTAAAATACTCAGGATTAGCTGAATTAGAAGGTTTTATCCTACCCACCTATCGCATAGTCGTCGTTACTGATCGAGAGTTCTTCGGACAACATCTTTTAAATACTGCCGGTTACGTCCGCAAACGTCGGCAAGCAGCCTCGGTACAGGTGGACGTGAACAAACTCCGTCCCCTCGATTTTGTAGTACATAAACACCATGGCATCGGACAGTTTATCAAACTAGAAAAGCAGGAAAGCACAATTAGCGGAGTAGTGCAAGGTCGAGATTATCTAGTTATTAAGTATGCCGATGGATTATTGCGGGTTCCTGCCGATTCTGTTGATAATCTCTCCCGTTATCGTCATACAGGTAATCAAGAGCCAGAATTACATAAAATCTCTGGCAAAGCGTGGGAAGCGACGAAAGCCCGCGTCAGGAAGTCGGTTAAGAAGTTAGCGGTTGATTTAATCAATATTTACGCCCAACGCGCCCAAAAATCGGGTTTTGCCTATCCGATGGATAATCCCTGGCAGCGGGAGTTAGAGGATTCTTTTCCCTACCAACCCACTGCTGATCAACTGAAAGCAATACAGGATGTGAAACGGGATTTAGAAAGCGATCGCCCGATGGATCGATTAGTCTGTGGGGATGTGGGTTTTGGTAAGACAGAAGTGGCGATTCGTGCTATTTTTAAAGCTGTCACCACGGGTCATAAACAGGTGGCTTTATTAGCACCAACAACGATTTTAACCCAACAACATTATCACACCCTGAAAGAACGTTTTGCTCCCTATCCCATTAATGTGGGTTTATTAAATCGTTTTCGCACCAATTCCGAGAAAAAAGATATCGTCCAGCGCTTGAAAACGGGGGAATTGGATATAGTGGTGGGGACGCAGTTGTTATTGAGTAAAGCGGTGGAGTTTAAAGATTTAGGGTTATTGGTAATTGATGAAGAACAGCGTTTTGGGGTCAATCAAAAGGAGAAAATTAAGGCTTTTAAAAGTAATATTGATGTATTGACCTTGAGTGCGACACCGATTCCCCGGACTCTTTATATGTCCCTTTCTGGGGTGCGAGAAATGAGTTTAATTACCACACCCCCTCCCTCTCGTCGTCCCATCCAGACCCACCTTTCCAGTTATAATTCTGATGTGATTAGAACGGCAATTCGCAATGAATTGGATCGGGGGGGACAGATTTTTTATGTAGTACCAAGAATCGAGGGAATTGAAGAAAAAGCGGCAGCAATTCAAGGGATGATTCCGGGTGCTAGAATTGCCATCGGCCACGGTCGTATGGATGAGTCCGAATTAGAGACCACCATGTTAGCTTTTAATAATGGGGAAGCGGATATCTTAGTCTGTACGACTATTGTAGAGTCGGGGTTAGATATTCCCAGAGTTAACACGATTATCATTGAAGATGCCCAAAAATTCGGTTTAGCGCAACTCTATCAACTGCGGGGACGGGTGGGGCGATCGGGAGTACAAGCGCACGCTTGGTTACTTTATCCAGCCAAGGCAGAACTAACAGAAACCGCTCGGGAAAGATTAAAGGCAATTCAAGAATTTACCCAGTTAGGATCGGGGTATCAATTAGCGACTAGGGATCTGGAAATTCGCGGTGCGGGTAACTTATTAGGTGCGGAACAATCGGGACAAATGGAAGCGATTGGTTTTGATCTATATATGGAAATGTTACAGGAAGCTTTGCGGGAAATTCAAGGTCAAGAAATTCCTCAAGTGGAGGATACCCAAATCGATCTGAAATTAACTGCATTTATTCCTAACGATTATATATCCGATCTGGAGCAGAAAATGGATGTCTATCGGGCGATCGCTACTGCTAATTCTCAGAAAACTTTAGGACAAATTGCCGCCGATTTAGTCGATAGATACGGGGCAATTCCTGCACCGGTGGCACAATTATTTAAGGTAATCGAGTTAAAACATCTGGCTAAATCCCTCGGTTTTTCGCGAATTAAACCCGATGGAAAACAGCATATTATTCTAGAAACTCCCATGGAAGAACCAGCGTGGAAATTATTACAAGAACACCTACCCCAACATATACAATCACGCTTTGTTTATAGTCCCAAACAGGTGACGGTTAGGGGTTTAGGA
>NZ_JASJFE010000626.1:0-7631 GCF_030067735.1 Microcystis sp. M53598_WE2
AAACTGGAGTCAATACCACTTTTGTTCAGGATAATCACTCTATGTCCCTAAAAAATGTCCTGCGAGGATTGCACTATCAAATCCCCAATCCCCAGGGTAAACTGGTGCGAGTGGTGAACGGTAGTGTTTTTGATGTGGCCGTGGATGCGCGTCAAAGTTCCCCCACTTTTGGGCAATGGGTAAGCTGTGTTTTAAGTGCGGAAAATAAACGTATTTTCTGGGTTCCCGAAGGTTTTGCCCATGGCTTTCTAGTTCTCTCTGAACGAGCCGAATTTCTCTACAAAACCACTAATTATTATTATCCCCAATACGAAAAAACCATTGCCTGGAATGATGCCGATTTAGGGATTGACTGGCCCTTAGATACCCCGCCGATTCTCTCCCCTAAAGACCAAGCTGGACAACCCTTTAAATCCGTGGAAGTTTTCCCCTAAAGACAATGAAAAAAGTTTTACTAATTGGTGCTAAAGGTCAAGTGGGACAAGAGTTACAAGTAACTTTACCATCCTTGGGCGAAGTTATTAGTATCGGTCGAGAAGAACTAGATTTAACTAACTCGGAAAAAATCGGCCAGTTAATTAGGGAAATTCACCCCGATTATCTGGTTAATGCCTCCGCTTATACGGCAGTGGATAAAGCCGAAATTGAGCCAGATTTAGCCTATTCTATCAATGCTACAGCCCCGAAAATCATGGCGGAATCTGCCGAGAAAATTAAAGCTAAATTTCTCCATATTTCCACCGATTATGTGTTTGATGGTCGAAAAAATACCCCCTATCTAGAAACCGATCTAACTAATCCTTTAGGGGTTTATGGACAATCAAAGTTAAGGGGAGAAGAGGAGATTAAGACTGTTAATTCTCAGGCAATTATCCTACGGACTGCTTGGGTTTACGGCAGTTATGGCAAAAGTAATTTTGTCAAAACTATGCTGAGATTAGGCAAGGAAAGAGAGGAGTTAAAAGTAGTTGTTGATCAGGTGGGAAGTCCCACTTGGTCCAAAGATATCGCCGCAGCAATTACTCACCTTTTAATTAATGTCGATAATCCCACAGGAATCTATAATTTTACTAATAGCGGTGTCGCCAGTTGGTTTGATTTAACTAAAGCGATTTTTGAGGAGGCAAAAATAAGCGGTATTCCCCTAAAAATTCAGAGAGTAATTCCCATTACTACTGCTGAATATCCTACCCCGGCGGTGCGTCCGGCCTATTCGGTTCTTTCTGGTCAAAAAATCTCGCAACAATTGGGTTATATTCCTCCCTATTGGCGGGATTCTCTCAAAGCTATGCTCAACCAACTATTTAATCTTTAAAACTATGAAAGCACTAATTTTATCCGGTGGTAAAGGTACGAGGTTACGTCCCCTAACCTATACTGGAGCAAAACAGTTAGTTCCCGTTGCCAATAAACCAATTTTATGGTATGGAATCGAGTCAATTGTCGCCGCAGGAATTACTGATATTGGCATTATCATCAGTCCCGAAACTGGGGAAGAAATTCGTCAGACCACGGGCAGTGGTGAACAGTTTGGGGCTAAGATAACTTATATTCGCCAAGATCAACCAGCTGGATTAGCTCACGCGGTCAAAACTGCCCAATCTTTCCTAGCAGATTCCCCCTTTATTATGTACTTGGGTGATAACCTAATTGAGGATGATTTATCGCCCTTTTTAGACTCTTTCCAAAAACAGTCCCTTGATGCTTTAATTCTGTTGCGAAAAGTGTCTAATCCTAGTGCTTTTGGGGTGGCAAAAGTAGATGAAACCGGCAAAGTTTTATACTTAGTCGAAAAACCCAAAAAACCTCCCTCAAATTTAGCTTTGGTAGGGATTTATTTTTTTGCCCCCACCATTCACCAAGCGATCGCATCTATTCAACCTTCAGGCCGGGGTGAGTTAGAAATTACCGACGCTATCCAAGAATTAATCAATCAAAATAAAGCAGTAGAAGCCAATAAACTGCTGGGTTGGTGGTTAGATACGGGTAAAAAAGATGACTTATTAGAAGCAAATCGGATTATCCTTGATACCAGTCTAGAAATCGCTTTGCAGGGAGAAATTGATGCTAATAGTCAGGTGATCGGACGGGTAAAAATTGGTCAGGGTAGTAAAATTATTAATAGTACCATTCGCGGCCCTGTCATTATTGGAGAAAATTGTCACATTGAGAATTGTTTTATCGGTCCCTATAGTAGTGTGGCTAATGGAGTAAAATTAATCGATGCCGACGTAGAACACAGTGTTATTCTCAAAGATGCCACGATTATTGGCATTCATCAGCGCATAGTTGATAGTGTGATCGGACGACGGGCAAAATTAGAAATTGCCCCCCAACGTCCAAAAGCTTTACGCTTTATGATCGGGGATGATTCCCATGTAGAATTAGTGTAGTTAATGGGGATTAACTGCCCCTTTAATTAGGGTTTGCGGCAAAAAGTTTTTCCTGGGTGTAGGGTGTAGGATTTTACCGATTTTCAGAGGTTCAATTACCTAATTTTCAGGGAAAAAGTACCTGAATTTTCACCCCAATCACTCCAATCGCTGGCACTTTTTGCTGGGAAAAAAGTCTAAAAGCCTTATCCAACAAGGTTTTTAGATTTCTTCAGCCAACCCTAACTATGTTATAATTAAGAGTCTGACCTATTTTACCGTTCTAGAACTATGACGCAACAGTATCGCATTACCCTACTACCCGGCGATGGCATCGGGCCGGAAATCCTCGCTGTCACCGTAGAGATACTGAAAGTCATCGGTAAAAAATTTGACCTCCAGTTTGACTTCCAAACCGCTTTAATTGGAGGGGCTGCCATTGATGAAACCGGCAGTCCCCTCCCCGAAGCAACCCTGAGCGCCTGTAAAAATAGTGATGCTGTTCTCCTGGCCGCTATCGGGGGTTATAAATGGGATAATTTGCCCCGGCAGCAAAGGCCAGAAACGGGATTATTAGGCTTAAGATCTGGTTTAGGTCTTTTTGCTAATTTACGTCCTGCCACCATTTTTCCGCAATTAATCGACGCTTCTAGTCTCAAACGGGAGATTATCGAGGGAGTGGATATCATGGTCGTCCGGGAATTGACCGGGGGTGTCTATTTCGGTCAACCGAAGGGGATTTTTGAGACAGAAACGGGAGAAAAATGCGGTGTAAATACCATGGTTTACTTGGAATCGGAGGTGGACCGCATCGCTAAGGTAGCCTTTGAAATTGCCCAAAAACGCGGCAATAAACTCTGTTCCGTCGATAAAGCTAATGTTCTCGATGTTTCCCAACTCTGGCGCGACCGGATGACGAAAATGGCCGCTAATTATCCCGATGTGGAACTTTCCCATCTCTACGTCGATAACGCAGCCATGCAGTTAGTCCGGGCCCCCAAGCAATTTGATACTATCGTCACGGGCAATTTATTCGGTGATATTCTCTCCGATGAAGCGGCCATGTTAACTGGTAGTATCGGAATGTTACCCTCCGCTAGTTTAGGGACTGCTGGGGTGGGAGTTTTTGAACCCGTCCACGGTTCGGCCCCGGATATCGCCGGCCAAGATAAAGCCAATCCGATCGCCCAGATTCTCAGCGCTGCTATGATGTTAAAATATGGGCTAAATCAGCCTTTAGCGGCAGCATCGCTGGAAAAAGCCGTAGAAAAAGTCTTAGCTCTCGGTTATCGTACCGGAGATATTTTCTCGGAGGGTATGACCTTAGTGGGATGCCAAGCTATGGGCCAGGCCATCCTAAAAGTTTTAGAATCCTAACAAAAGTGACAAATTCGGAAATCGTCATATACCATTGATTTAATAAATACGTCAATTTAATCGTGGGGAGACGAGTGCTATGGTAGCCCTATCTGAGAAAACAGAACAACAGCGTGTCGATATGGAAATCCCAATTTTGTTAGATCCTACTGTCTTACGGGCAGCCAGACGCATTTATCGCATCTACTGTACCCTCAATAGCAGAGTTAGTAAACGTCCTTTTGGTGTCGCTATTAACCGCGACAATCATCGCGGCCAATTAATTTTTAACAATAAACCGATTCTTCTCCCCGGGGAATGTTTCGTCCCGATTAAGCAAATCGAATCGGAAGCCTATTAATTTTTGTGAAGATTTGCCCTGAATATCTTGCCAAACGTCAGCTAATACCCACTGGCGTAGTTTTTTTGTCTAATATAGGGTTTGCTGAATAAATCTAAAAACATTGTTCGATAAGACTTTTAGACCTTTTTGCAATCCAAAAGTACCGGCCATTGGAGTAATGGGGGGGAAAATTCCTGGACTTTTTCCCTGAAAATCGGTAAAACCCTACACCCCACACCCTACACCCCACACCCCACACCCAAGACAAACTTTTTGCCGCAAACCCTAATATAAAAAGATGTTCGGGAATAATCTTAACTCTACCCTAATCCAAGACCTCGATCGCCTAGAAAATCGTCTTCGGGAAATTCCCCTCGAACCGGGGGTGTACTTCCTGCGCGACCAAAATGGCGAAATTCTCTACATTGGTAAATCCAAAAAACTCCGGTCTAGAGTCCGTTCCTATTTTCGTCCCAGTCAACCCCTCAGTCCCCGCATTGCTTTGATGGTGCGACAGGTGACGGAAATTGAATTTATCGTCACCGACACGGAAGCAGAATCCTTGGCCCTAGAAGCTAATCTAATTAAACAACATCAGCCCCATTTTAATACTCTCCTCAAGGACGATAAAAAATATCCATACATTTGTATTACTTGGTCGGAAACCTACCCGCGCATTTTTATCACCCGCAAACGTAGGATAAATAACCAAAAAGACCGTTATTATGGTCCCTACGTCGATACTAGGCTGCTGCGCTACACTTTACACCTAATTAAACGCACTTTTCCCCTGCGTCAACGTCCCCAACCTCTTTTTAAAGACCGTCCCTGTTTAAATTATGATATCGGTCGTTGTCCGGGGGTTTGTCAAAAACTAATCAGTCCCCAAGATTATCGAGAAACCTTGCAGAAAGTGGCGATGATTTTTCAGGGAAGGACGGGGGAATTATTAGAGAAATTAGCGACAAAGATGCTCGCAGCGTCGGAAAACCTAGATTTTGAACAAGCGGCCACGATTAGGGATCAAATTCGCGGATTACAGGCCCTTAATACCGATCAAAAAGTCTCTTTATCTGATGATACCGTATCCCGGGACGCGATCGCTTTAGCTAAAGACGAGCAGCATTGTTGCATACAATTATTCCAAGTGCGTTCCGGTCGTTTGGTGGCACGTTTGGGATTTTTTGCCGATAGTCAGTCAGCAAACGAGGGAGAAATCCTGCAAAAAGTCCTAGAAGAACATTATTTATCGGTGGAAGGGGTGGAAATTCCTAGCGAAATCCTGCTACCCTGCGAATTACCGGAAGGTGAGGTGTTAGCGGGGTGGTTAAGGGAAAAAAAAGGTCGCAAAGTCGAGTTAACTGTCCCCCAACGGCAAAGTAAAGCGGATTTATTAGCTATGGTCGAGAAAAACGCTCTTTATGAGTTAGAAAAGACGAAAAGAAGCGCCGACCGGGATTTACAGTCTTTGCAGGATTTAGCGGTAATTCTCGATTTACCGGCACTACCCCACCGCATCGAAGGTTATGATATTTCTCATATTCAGGGTTCTAATGCAGTCGCGTCGGGAGTGGTGTTTATCGATGGGGTGGCCGCTAATCAACATTATCGTCACTATAAAATCAAAAATCCCGAGGTTAAAATCGGCCATTCCGATGATTTCGCCAGTTTAGCAGAAGTAATTCGGCGGCGTTTCCGTCGTTATGCCGAAAATCCCGATAATATTGCCGAAAGTGATGATTTTCCCGATTTGGTCATGATTGATGGGGGAAAAGGACAATTATCGGCAGTGGTGGCAGTTTTAGGGGAGATGAATTTATTAGAACAGGTAAAAGTTGTTAGTTTAGCTAAACAGAGAGAGGAGATTTTTTTACCGGGGGAATCCTCTCCTTTAGAGACAGATAAGGAACAACCCGGAGTGCAATTATTGCGTCGAGTCAGGGATGAAGCGCACCGCTTTGCTGTTAGCTTTCACCGACAACAAAGGATGCAAAAAAGTCGCCGTTCCCGTTTGGATGAGATACCGGGTTTAGGTTTTAAGCGACAAAAGGAGTTATTAGCTCATTTTCATTCTCTGGATTATATTCGCGAAGCTTCCCTAGAACAATTGCAACAGGTGACAGGAATTGGGGAACAATTAGCTAAGGAAATTTATAATTATTTTCATCCTAGGTAGGGATAACCTGTTGAAGAATATCTAAGGCTTGACGGGGGGTTATGATGAGAATATCTTCAATAAAACTCTATGTTCTACAAGCGATCGCACTACAACTGAAAACCTAGACTAACGCTGAGTAACTTCACTCAACGCTTCTTGCAGCAGTTCATCACTCACACCATGACGCTTCAAACTAGCAACGAGAGCAGAAATTGTATCTCCCTCTAGACGCTCCAAATCCGCACGCAGCCCTTGTCCAATGTAAGCACGCATCAAAGGTTGATAACCTGAGAAACCAAGTAACGGTGCAACCCGCTTTAAATCTTCAATCACATCTTCGGGAATACGAATCGTGATTGTAGTCATAGGGCGATTTCTCTCCAGTCGTTTTTTTAATGCCTCAACTTTCATTGACTAGACTCTGTTTCAACGTTTGTCTCTCTATTTTAACCTAGGCTTATTGACAGATAAAAATCAATTCAGGGTAATTTTATGCTAATCTGCGACTTACCGACGTAAGTAGGTAGGTGTTAAAAGTTCTCAGCTCCCCCCGCCTATCGGCACCCCCCTCATCAAGGTAGGGTTGATTCATGAATCAACCCTACCTTAAATTAACCCTACTATGAATCAGCCCTATCCTTATCAAGGGGGCAGGGGGGATCAGACGCAAAATCTATCTTCAATTTAATTATAACCAGCTACTTAACTGCTTAACTGAATCTGCTAGGATGCTATCACAGAATAGAAGACTACATCTATTAATTACTGAGGCAGAACTAAGTTTAACCGCTCCTTTTTTAACTACTTATATCGCTTTCAGGCAAAAAATTAGGCGTTTTCGGTTTACCATGGTCAAAGTGTGCTTTCTAGGCTAATGACTTTGACTAAAAACCCCGTGATCAGAAACCGTCGTTTTTCCCCGCGCAATCTCTTTGAGACTTGCATGGCCCTATTGGTGTTATGTAATTATATTCTGGTTATTTTCGATTTAACCTATATTCCCCTGCGAGATTTTTGGTTACAGGGACGCTTGCAAATAACTTTATTAAGATTTAATGAACCAATAAAACTCGGGCCGATTGCCTTTCAAGAATTACAAATACCCCCCGATCAACCCCTAGAAATTCCCTTTGTTAAAGGAATCGCTAAGTATGATGTGGTGAAAGGAATTAAACCCTATCGTAGTACCAGTGAATATTTAGAGACGGTTAATAAACTTAATCAACTAATTAATCAAAAGCTCTTTAACCCAGAGTTTAATCTGCAAGAATATCGCCAGGAGATTGAGAAAGTTTTAGATAATTTGCGCCAAAAAAGTATCAATATGGTCGATAATAATCCCTTTGCCTCGGCGGAGAAAACTGGGACTTTAGAGAAGATTAAAAATAAAATGCGCTTGCGG
>NZ_JASJFE010000676.1:0-1521 GCF_030067735.1 Microcystis sp. M53598_WE2
ACGAACACAAGAGTTACGCACAAACTGAGAAGTTTTGATAGCTTCATCAAGCCGGTGATATTGCTCTGGGGTTCCGTTTTTTAGCTTTGCTTCTACGACTAGCATCTAACAATTCTCGACCATTGGTTAAGTAGATTATAACACAGTTTACTTACAAATGGTAGAATTAAAATCGTGCTTCGCAGTCAATATCTTGGTCGGATTTCATCCCCCGCAAAGGTTGATGTCTTGTCGAAAAATTTAGCGGGGGCATTCATCCGACATTTTAGGTAAGAAACTTTGAAAATATAGGATGCGTCTGATGACGCATCCAACCCTAAAAAGTGCTTTCAAAGTTAATCACAAGTTATAGAATCTTTCTGACGGGTAGAAACAAAAAGCAAAAAATCAGATAAAGAGATATAGCGTTTCTCATAAAGATGAAGTGTAACCTAATGTAGTCGTGCAAAATAAAATGAGATGACTATTGAGGAGAAGACAGGTCGCGGAAAATCTGGCTGGCAATGGCTGCACTCCGGCGAATTTGTTCAATTTCGGAAAGACTTTGCCAATTTGCGGTTTCTATATTGGTTTCGCTCTGGCCATTACGCATAGTATAGGCGTAGGGACGAGCAAAAACCTGTAAATCTTCTGGAGACCATTGGGGAAAGAGATCGCTAAGACAAACAACAAGGCGATCAAGGTTGTCTAATTGACTATTAACTAGATTTTCAGCGCTTTCTACTAGACGATTTAAATGTTCGGCCGGCAATAAAGAGGCAAATTTATCAAAGATATTAGACCGGGGTGAAACGGAAACTGTCGGGAATTTTTGGTGTAAACTATTAAAGAATCTATCAGCTTGTGCTTCGATCGCCGTCGCTTCCAGTCCTTCACACAGAGAAAAAGGCGTTTCTGTCAGGTCTAAGGGATCATGACTCTCAACAGCGGTTACATCCCAGGGATAGGTGACTTCTTCTTCGATCAGGATTGCTAGAAGTTCCGCGGTAATCTGTTCGGATAGGGATAAATGGCTCATAAATAACACTCCATATTTTAGCCTTTGTGGTGTTCAATGAGTAACTACATCTCGGTTTTGACAATTTCCGAAGCTATTAACAGACTCCTGGTGCAAGTCAGGCAGGAGGCACTCTTGCCATAGTAGCAATAATTAACCCTTTAAACCGGATTTAGTATTATTAGTGCTTGGTTAGCCAGACAACTGATCTACAGCCAAGAATATGCAGTGCGCTACTATCATGATGGTAAAGGCCTAGTTTTTCCCAATTGCGATCGACCCAATTGGACGGAATTTCTCTATCAAGGTTTTTGTATGGCGGCTTGTTATCAAACCTCCGATACAAGTATTAATAGTACGGCGATGCGGCGACTGGTAGCAACCCAAGGGATGCTTTCCTATTTTTTATCCGTCTCGATTATTGCTATTATTTTTGGAATGATTGGTAATTGACTCTCAGCAAAAAAGATATTTTATTAAGGAAGTTATGGTTCATCAGAAAATTAATCTCGATCGCCTTAGTC
>NZ_JASJFE010000809.1:0-1289 GCF_030067735.1 Microcystis sp. M53598_WE2
GCAAGAGAACAGGCAAAAGTTTTCGCTTGTTTTTCCAACTTTAACAATATCTAATGTAAAGGACAAATTACTAAATTAAGAGGTTAATCAGTCAAAAAAAGGCAAAAAATGGAAGAATTATTAGAGTTAAAAAATCTATTACTAGCTGGCAATATTCCCGATGCCTTGATTTTGGTAGAGGAAATGACAGAAATGAGTAAGGATGATAAGATCAATAAGATTTTTAGCTTTAGTATTATTGTCCTATTACATCTGATTAAACAGCAAGCAGAAAAACGCAGTACCCGCTTATGGGAAACCTCTATTTCTAATTCTGTTCGACAGATTCAACGCATTAATCAACGACGTAAAACTGGAGGAAATTATCTAACATCAGAAGAATTAAAAGAAACCTTAGATGATGCTTATTCTTCGGCTTTAAGACAAGGGGCATTAGAAGCTTTTGAAGGTATATATAAACCCGAAGAAATTGAAGCTATGGTTGATAAAAATCAAATTATTAATCAAGCAATGGGGTTGATTTTAGGATAGGAGAACTGCACAGAATAATCAGATAGCTAATTAAACCAGTTCAAAATTTTGTTCCAAATAGATGATATAGATGTTGTAAATTTATTCCAAATATTATCAAATTTATCCCAAATGTTTTCATCTGGAATAGGTACTGGTGCTTCTTTTCGAGGTTGTTGATGGAGTTTATCCCAATCTGTTGGAGGTGGTGTTTTACCCGTGTCAAATTTATCCCAAGCACTTGATGAATTGGTTTCAAGTTTTGTCCAGGGATCTGAAGATGTTGTATTTTTTGGACTGGTTTGAGTTTGAACTCCGTTAGGGGAGAAAGTCCATCCTTGACTTGAGGGAGGAGGGTATGGGGGTGGAGTAGATTTAGGATTAGATGGGAAATCCCAACCGATAGTGGGGGGTGAAGTAACGATTGGAATAGGGTTAGTAGGAGGCTCAAAACTCCATTTAGCTCCTGTGTAATTGTTGACTAAATTTTCAAGAGGTTGTAGGTTTTCAATATTTGATTGTTGACAAAATTTCTCTAATTCTTGGGTAAAATACACAATCTCAGGAGAAAGATTTTTAAGTTCTTTAAAAATCTTGGATGAATTAGGTTTAATTAGGTCTTTTTCGGAAAATAGCAGTCTTTCCTCTGGTTGTATTTGTTGCCAATAGTCAGGATTTTCTGATAGAACAAGCAATGATAAATAAATCACCATTTCTGAGAAATAGTCAGCTTTTGGACTTAATTTAGATAACTTATTTCTGTTAGGGTGTTGATAACC
>NZ_JASJFE010000680.1:0-2139 GCF_030067735.1 Microcystis sp. M53598_WE2
CAATCACTGCAAGGGTCGGGACTTTTTGAGGTCAAAAAAGTCTAAAAGCCTTATCCAACAAGGTTTTTAGATTTATTCAGCAAACCCTAATTATCTACTGATGAATAATTAAACTTTCTAAACTGGTTTGTAAATCTTGGGTTAATTGGGCTACGGCCGAGCGTCGATCGCTTTTATAATCAGCATAGCGCTCGGATACGGAAATAGGTTTACCAATAGTTATTATCGCTTTTTGTTGACCAATTTGGGGACGAAAAAAGGGATTACCTCCCTTAATTCTTGTCACTAAATCCCAGAGTAATAAAATTGTCTCGCCGAATCTTTCTACGGTGGGTTTTTCTTTGACATAATAACCGGTTACTGACACGAAACTTTCGACAATTCTCATGTGCCACATTTTTAAATTAGCTTCATCGGCCAGGCGATCAGCTAATCCTAATTCAAGGGGAGAAATAGAATGAGTGGGTTTTAATTCTTGGCGATAAATACGTTCCCATCCTGCTTGTTCCAAACGACGACAGCGATCAATCACATTACCATTAGGAGAAACATTAAAATACTTTTCTACGGTTTGTAGGGCCACATCTAATAAATTGGCTAAACGTTTGGCTAGGGTTTCGTTTGGATCATCGCCATTGGCAGGTACTACAGGCAAAGATTGATAGTAGAAATCTCGATAAAAATCCTCCATTAAAGATAATAATCTTTCTCCTAACCGAAAAAGACGCTCGTATAAAACCTTTTCTTTTAGGGATGAATTCGGGGTGGTTTCTAAACCGCTATCGTTTTCTAAATTAGTTAAAATTTGCTCGATTTCTTGCCACACTGGAGTCAGATAAAAATACTGAATACCAATAGGTAAAATAATTACTTCTTGCTGTTGTTTAGCTTTTTTGACATCATCCACACCCCAAAAAGCTAATTGAGAAATACCCGGTTCAATTGCGCTAACAAGCTCATTATGTCCGTTAGTTGCCCCTTCCGGAGCAGCGGCTAAAGGATAATCTCCTTCTAATAATAAATGACGAGCCGAACGCAATCCGATTAAATCGGCTTTTCCCCGTTGAATTGGTGTGCCACCTAACTTAGAATATAACCATCCTACCCTTTCTCCAGCCCATAAAGGAATCCCTCGATCATACATAAAATGAGCGTGAATTGGCTTGTTTAATTTTATTCCTAACTCTTCGGCTTTTTTGGGTACTAATTTCCACAAAAGATAGGCCATACAGTAGGGATCGTTAATACTGGGATGACGGAAAGCAAGCAGTAAACGGACTTTTTTCTCTTGACTTTTTTGATAAAATGTGATTAAAGTTTCTAGATTGGCGGCGGAAATTTCTCTTAAGTTGGTTTGAGTTTGTAACCAAAGAGGTAAAAAGATTTGACATCCCTTTAAAAGCAAGGAATTAAGGTCAGGGGGGATAAATTCGAGGGGAGGTTGCGCGCCCAAAGATAGATTAGACATATAAGTATAAGTAGTCGTGCCAAATAAATTTCCTAGTTGAGACAGTTATCAGTTATCAGTTATCAGTTATCAGTTATCAGTTCACTGTTTACTGTTTACTGTTTACTGTTTAAGGAAGAATCAAAGAAAACTCTGATCAATAATTACCCACTGGTCAAAAGGTAATCACAGCAGCAAACAGGTGTCGAGCTAGATTTCAAATACACTGGGATTGCAGGCTCCCTCAACCGTGAAAGGAGAAATTAACCGACTTTAAGCGAGGAGGAACACCAGTAGTTTACCTCCTCACCTAAACAAATACAGCTATACTATAGCTCTATCCCCATTTCTCGCAAACGAGCCGCCAGCCGTTGAGAACGCTGTCTTTCCGCTTCCAGAGCTTGCTGAGTAGCATTTAATTGCTCCTGTGCCGCGGCCGCTTGCTCCTGTGCCGCGGCCGCCTGCTCCTGTGCTGCGGCCGCCTGCTCCTGTGCCGCGGCCGCCTGCTCCTGGGCCGCTTCTTCTGGCAAGGGGATTAAATTGCCTTCCGGGTCATAAAATCTCGCCCAAATTGCCGTTTCTCGGTCAATAGTCCCCTCCCAAGTTCCCAACCAATAGCCTAAGGTTTCGCACCATAACCAGCCGCGCTCGTTTCGTTCTAAAGAATGGTAGCGTTGGTCTGCTCCTAAATG
>NZ_JASJFE010000524.1:0-3104 GCF_030067735.1 Microcystis sp. M53598_WE2
ACTTGCCAAAAATCGGCCTTTCATGTTAGACTAAAGTAATGTCATCTTGGAGAGGTGGCAGAGTGGTCGAATGCGGCAGATTGCTAATCTGTTGTACGAATCGTAAGACCGTACCGAGGGTTCGAATCCCTCCCTCTCCGTATTTTTTGGGTAGGTTCGATGACTGCTCCCCAGGATTACTTCTGCTCCGTATATGGCCCGGTTGCCTCTTGGCGTTTCGGCAGTTCCCTGGGCATTGATCCGATTGGTTTAGTTTCTACCTGTTCCTTTAACTGTGCCTACTGTCAGTTAGGAGAAATTGAGCAAAAAACCGAGCAACGAAGAATTTTTATCACCAGCGAACAAATTAGCAGGGATTTAAGCACTTTTGCCCCTTGGGACGTGGATATAGTCACTCTCAGTGGTAGCGGGGAACCCACCCTCGCCCTCAATTTAGGGGAAATAATGGCCACCGTCAAGGAAATAACCGAGCGGCCGGTGGCGGTCTTAACCAATAGTACCCTTTTGGGAGATGCCCAAGTGCGTCAAGACTTGAGCAAAGCTGATATCGTCGCCGCTAAAATCGATGCTGTTTCCGAGGCCCAATGGCGACGGGTTAACCGTCCGGTCTCCGGTCTGGATTGGCAGGAGCTTTGGTGGGGATTAAGACAATTTCGCCAAGAATGGTCGGGAAAACTAGCAATTCAAACCATGGTGCTGGCTTCTTGGTCGCCCCAAGATCAAGACCAGTATATCGATTTGATGCAACAGCTACAACCGGATGAAATTCAGCTTAACACCCCGACCCGTCCCCGGGCCAGACAAAGACAATTAGAAACCCGCGGTAATAATCCCCTCACCGCTGCCGACGGAATGCAAATTCTCAAACCCGTAAACGCTGAAATATTGGCAATTTGGGCGCAAAAAATCGCCACGGCCACGGGAATTACCGTGCGCTGTGTGCCGCTTACCGCCACAAGTCTCTAAGGCTTCGGCCGGGGTTTTTCTTCTTTCGGCTTGACATTAAAATAAGCCTCCATTACCTGACGTACCATAGGTGCGGCCACTTTACCACCACCACCGCCGGAATGTTCCGCAAAGGCGACCACAACAATTTCGGGCTTGTCGAAGGGGGCGAAAGCTCCAAACCAAGCGTGGGACTTGCCCGGAGGTGCTTCTGCTGTGCCGCTTTTGCCCGCTACAGGCGGTAAAGCGGGGTCCGATAGGGCCCGCCCCGTTCCTTCCGCTACCACGGCTCTCAGGGACTTTCTCAGGGTGTCTAGGGTGCTAGGTTTCATGTTCAAAGACTTGCGCCATTCCTTAACATCGCGGGCATCCTGTAAAAGGTGCGGTTTCACCAAAAAACCACCGTTAGCGGGGACAGCAAACATCACAGCTACCTGTAGGGGAGTTGCGAGGGTAAATCCTTGACCGATCGACATATTAATCGTATCCCCTACAGACCAATCCCAGTTTTTAAAATTACGCAGTTTCCAACCGCGATCGGCAATTAACCCCGGAGTTTCTTCCGCTAATTCTATCCCGGTTTTCTGACCGAAACCGTAGCGCCGAGCCATGGCAATTAAAGCCGGCCCCCCCACTCCGCGACCAATTTGACCGTGAAAAGTGTTACTACTCATGGCCATGGCCCGGACAAAACCGATCGGACCAAAACCGGCGTGATTCCATTCTCCAAAAGCTGTCCCCCCCACATAAAGGGCGGCAAAGGTATTTAAGACCGTATTGGGGGGAAATTTACCCGATTCCATGCCAGCAGTGGCAGTGACGACTTTAAAGGTGGAAGCGGGGGGGAATCCTTGCAGAGCGCGGTTAACAAACGGGTTGCCCTCCGCTTGTAGTTTTTTCCAAGTGGCGGTGGTAATTGGGGCCGAGAAAACATTGGGATCAAAACTAGGATAACTGACCATGGCCCGCACAGAACCATCCCGGGGATCGATCGCCACGATCGCACCCTTGCGTTTTCCTAAAGCGGCCTCGGCGGCTTTTTGGAGTTTTAAATCTAGTGTCAGGGTGACATCTTGCCCCGGTTTAGCAATTTTTTGGCCGAGAATTTGGATTACTTGTCCCGATCCGTTGACCTCTAACTGCATTCCTCCCCATTCTCCCCGCAATTTTGACTCGTAGGCGGCTTCTACACCCATTTTACCGACGACATCTCCCAATCGGTAGCCCTGGCGTCTTTTGGCTTGATATTCCTCCGGGGTTAGTTCCCCAGTATAACCGAGAATATGGGCCCCGATTTTACCATTGGGATAGTAGCGCACTGATTCCACGTCCACTTCAATGCCGGTTAATTCGTCTTTGTATTCCTCTAGGGCGATAATTTGGGCCGGAGTTAAACCCCTAGCGATGCGGACCAGGGTGGAGGGGTTTTCGTCCGCTTCGTTAATGCGTTTTTCTAGGTCGCTTTTGGGAATTGCTAAAATACTGGCTAAACGGTCAAGATTGAGTTTTTGGGCGGGATTACGCTGGGATTTGGGCCAAATATAGGCCGCATGGGTTAAGCGGGCCGTGGCCAAAACTTTGCCATTGCGATCGAATAAGTTGCCCCGGACTGGGGGTTTGGGAAGAATGCGAATCCGGTTATTTTCTGCCCTTTCTCGGTTAATTTGTCCTTGCTGCAGTTGTAAATAGGCTAAGCGTGAGCCGACTCCTCCTAGCAGGACAATGCTAATTAAGCCCATAATTAGCCATGACTGACGCTGACGACCGACTAGACGATCCTTATCTTTGATTTTATTCTGTAATTTATTCGGTGCTGGCCGCGTCGGCGAGGTGAGCGTTTTTTTCCGTTTCAGTTTGACTTTGGTTTTTGATAGGAGTCCGCTATTACGCATTTGCTTAAAGTTAAAAATTTAAAAGTTATTAGGGCAGTTATCAGTTATCAGTTATCAGTTATCAGATTTGAGTTCTAAGTGAGTAGTTTTAAATAGCACTTTCCCGATGTCTTTTCACTGTTTACTGGACGGCTACGCCGTGCCTTTGGCAACACTGAAAAGGACGCAATACTAGGTGATTTAGCTCCTCTCTTTACTAAAGTTCAGGGTATCCGCAATATATCTTAACAAAATCGGAGTAAATACTGGGAGTGGAAGGAACCACTC
>NZ_JASJFE010000638.1:0-5696 GCF_030067735.1 Microcystis sp. M53598_WE2
GCCAAGCTTTTCTGGTCGGAACCCCCTAAGCCGAGTTTTCAAGGTGCTGCGCCGTCCACTTGGTTTTCGAGACTGGCCTTTTAATTCTAACGTAAAGCCAACCTAGAACGGCGGGGTTTCAGACCCAAAATTTCCGATGAACGGGAACTAGAGGAAATTCTGGAAATGGCACGGGATGCGGCGGAAAAAGCCCGATCGATGGGCGAGGTAATTACAGAAAATTCAAAAAAATGGCGAGAAAGAGCGAAACAATCGCCGCAAGTGAGATCGGGTGGCTGAAGTAACCGAACCGATATTTATGGGGAATAGTCGGGGGTTCGATCGATACGATAAACTAAACGATATCCACTCCAGAAAACCGCGATGGTTCAAGCGACCGAATATCTCTATATCGTTCGAGACGACGAGATTTTACACGGGGAACCAATTATCAAAGGAACCCGTACACCCGTCCGCGCCATCGTCGAAACTTGGCGTCTGGGGGTCGCTCCCGAAGAAATACCCCTAGGAATGCCCCATCTGACGTTAAGTCAGATTTTCAGTGCGTTGACCTATTACAGCGACCATCTAGAGGAAATTAACGCTTATATCGAGCGTAACCACATTCCCGACGACTTAATCGATCCGCTGCTAAAAAATTCGTGAATAATCTCTTCGGTGTAAAGGAACCCTTGTCACATCGAAACATTTCCTTAAGATATAAGACCGAAGGTTCAGTCTGGATACAAAATTGATATACCTAGAATCGCTACTCTGGCTCACCCTCTAGGCCATTCCCTTCCAGACTGCTAGGCTATTAGACAAGATGAATAACAATCAAACTCCACGGAAACAAGGACTATACGATCCCCGATTTGAACATGATGCTTGTGGTGTCGGTTTTATCGTTCATAAAACGGGTAAAAAGTCCCACGATATTGTTGAACAAGCCTTAACAATTTTACTAAACCTCGATCACCGTGGCGCGTGCGGTGCGGAAAAAAATACCGGAGATGGGGCGGGTATTTTGTGCCAAATCCCCGACCTATTTTTCCGGAAAGTGACCAGCAATCTAGGTTTTACCTTACCGGCAGCGGGACAATACGGGGTAGGAATGCTCTACACGGCCCCTGATGCCGAAATTCGCGGGAAAGGTCGGCAGGAATTCGAGAAAATCGCCGCCGAAGAGGGGTTAAAAGTTCTCGGTTGGCGTGATGTTCCCACGGATAACTCCAGTTTAGGCAATTCGGCCAAATCTACCGAACCCTTTATCGAACAGGTTTTCATCGAACGCGATGCCAATTTAAGCGATGATCTGGCCTTTGAACGCAAATTATACGTTATTCGCAAACGTTCCCACCTCAGTCGTCAATCCTTTAATCGTTACTGGTATCCTTGCAGTATTTCTAGTCGTACCATTGTCTATAAAGGGCAATTAATGCCGGTACAGGTGGGTGACTATTTTCCCGATTTACACGACCCCGACTTTCAAAGCGCTTTAGGATTAGTCCATTCCCGTTTTAGTACCAATACCTTCCCCAGTTGGGAACGCGCCCACCCTTACCGTTATATTGCCCACAATGGCGAAATTAATACCCTGCGAGGTAATATTAACTGGATGCACGCCCGTCAGTCGATGTTTGCCTCACCCTTATTCGGGGAAGACATCAAAAAAATCCAGCCGGTTATTAATATCGAGGGTAGTGACTCCTTAATTTTTGATAATGCCCTAGAATTAATGGTTTTATCGGGGCGTTCTCTTCCTCACGCTGTCATGATGATGATTCCTGAACCCTGGGCAGCCCACGAATCGATGAGTGACGAGAAAAAAGCCTTTTATGAATACCATTCCTGTTTGATGGAACCCTGGGATGGTCCGGCCTCGATCGCTTTTACCGATGGTACGATGATGGGAGCAGTGTTAGACCGCAATGGTTTACGTCCTTCCCGTTACTACGTCACCAAAGATGACCTAGTAATCATGGCATCGGAAGCGGGAGTTTTACCCATTGAACCGGAACGCGTCGCTTTTAAAGGTCGTCTGCAACCCGGCCGGATGTTCCTTGTGGATATGAAAGAAGGTCGTATCGTGGCCGATGAGGAGATAAAAGAAGGTATTGCCAAAGCTCATCCCTATCGCCAGTGGTTAAACGAAAATTTAGTCAATTTAGATGATTTAACGGCTGTGGAAACTGCGCCACCGGAAACTGCTGTTTCCCTAATTCAACAGCAAACCGCTTTCGGTTACACTTTTGAGGAATTACGTCTTTTATTAGCCCCCATGGGCCGGGATGGAGTGGAAGCAGTGGGTTCCATGGGTTCCGATACACCCCTAGCCGTCTTGTCCGATCGGCCAAAACTGCTTTATGATTACTTTCAGCAGTTATTCGCCCAAGTCACTAACCCCCCGATTGACTCGATTCGCGAAGAAATTATCACCTCTCCCATCACCACTATCGGCGCGGAGAGAAATCTCCTGGATCCGCAGCCAGAAAGCTGTCACCTGATTAAACTTAACTCTCCCATCCTCACTAACGCCCAATTAGCGCGTTTACAGGGCAATAGCGAATTTAAAACCGTGACTATTCCCATTCTCTTTGATCCCACTTCGGGAGTCGAGGGAATGCGTAGCACAATTGAGGCAATTTGTCAAGAGGTGGACGAGGCAATTTTAGCGGGCGCGAGCATTATTATTTTAAGCGATCGAGGTATCGATAAAAATCACGCCCCGATTCCCTCACTGCTGGCGGTTGCTGGTTTACACCACCACCTCATCCGGCAGGGAACCCGTACCAGAGTCGGCCTTGTCCTGGAATCCGGCGAACCCCGGGAAGTGCATCACTACGCCCTTCTCCTCGGTTATGGTTGCGGTGCGATTAATCCCTATCTAGCCTTTGCCACCCTCGGCAGTATGATCGAGGAAGGTTTATTGGTAGGAGTTGACCACCAGAGTGCCTGTAAAAACTACATAAAAGCCGCCACCAAGGGCGTAATTAAAGTGGCCTCTAAAATTGGCATTTCTACCCTGCAAAGCTACCGTGGGGCGCAAATATTCGAGGCTATCGGCTTAAATCGATCGGTAGTCGATCGCTATTTTACTTGGACAGCTTCCCGCATTGAAGGGGCCGATTTAGAAATTATTGCCCGGGAATCCCTACTCAGACATGGCCACGCTTTCCCCGACCGGGACGTGAATGTGCATACCCTCGATATTGGCGGTGAATATCAATGGCGTAAGGACGGGGAAGCCCATCTTTTTAGCCCAGAAACCATTCACACCCTGCAACAAGCGGTAAAATTGGGCAAATACGACCTCTTTAAGAAATATTCCCAACTGGTCAACCAACAAAATCAAAAATTCTTCACCCTGCGGGGATTATTAACCTTTAAAAACCGGGAAAGTATCCCCATAGAAGAAGTGGAACCGATTGAAGCGATTATGAAACGCTTTAAAACCGGGGCCATGAGTTACGGGTCCATTTCCAAAGAGGCCCACGAATCCCTCGCTATTGCCATGAATCGTATCGGTGGCAAGTCGAACACCGGGGAAGGGGGCGAAGATTCCGAGCGCTACACTTGGACAAATGAACGGGGAGACTCGAAAAATAGTGCCATTAAACAGGTGGCTTCCGGCCGTTTTGGTGTCACCAGTCTTTACCTCTCCCAAGCGCGAGAATTGCAGATAAAAATGGCCCAGGGGGCAAAACCGGGCGAAGGCGGTCAATTACCAGGTAAAAAAGTCTATCCTTGGATTGCCAAAGTCCGTCACTCCACCCCCGGAGTCGGTTTAATCTCTCCCCCACCCCACCACGATATCTACTCGATTGAAGACCTAGCGGAGTTGATTCATGACCTAAAAAATGCCAATCGTGCGGCCAGAGTGAGCGTAAAACTGGTTTCTGAGGTGGGAGTTGGCACAATCGCCGCCGGAGTCGCTAAAGCTCACGCCGACGTGGTTTTAATCTCTGGTTTCGATGGTGGGACCGGTGCCTCACCGCAAACCTCGATTAAACACGCGGGTTTACCCTGGGAGTTGGGACTAGCAGAAACCCATCAAACATTGGTGTTAAATAATCTTCGCAGTCGCATTGCGGTGGAAACCGATGGCCAGATGAAAACCGGCCGCGATGTGGTGGTGGCAACCCTATTGGGGGCCGAAGAATTCGGTTTTTCGACCGCGCCACTGGTAACGTTAGGCTGTATTATGATGCGGGTTTGTCATCTTAATACCTGTCCGGCGGGGGTAGCGACTCAGGATCCGTTATTACGGAAGAATTTCATCGGGGATCCCGAATATACGGTGAATTTCATGAAATTTATCGCCCAAGAAGTGCGGGAAATTATGGCCGAATTGGGATTCCGCACCTTAAATGAAATGGTGGGGCGAACTGATGTATTAGAGCCGAAACAGGCTGTAGAACATTGGAAAGCGAAAGGAATTGACCTAACTCCGATTCTCTATCAACCGGAGGTAGCTCCAGAGGTAGGACGCTATTGCCAGATTCCCCAGGACCACGGTTTAGATAAGTCCTTGGATATAACCGTTTTACTGGATTTATGCAAAGATGCCATTGAAAAAGGCGAAAAAGTCAAGGCGACACTACCGATTAAAAATATTAACCGCGTGGTGGGGACGATTTTAGGCAACGAAATCACTAAACGTCACTGGGAGGGTTTACCCGAAGATACCGTACATCTCCATTTTCAGGGCAGCGCGGGGCAGAGTTTCGGTGCTTTTGTTCCCAAAGGGGTGACACTGGAGTTAGAAGGGGATGCCAATGATTATGTGGGTAAGGGTTTAAGCGGTGGCAAAATCATCGTTTATCCGCCCAAAGGTTCCACTTTTGTGGCCGAGGAGAATATTATCATCGGTAATGTGGCTTTATACGGCGCGACCAGTGGTGAGGTGTATATTTCTGGGGTTGCTGGGGAACGTTTTGGGGTGCGTAACTCTGGGGTGACTACGGTGGTTGAGGCTGTTGGCGACCACGCTTGCGAGTATATGACGGGGGGTAAAGTCGTTGTTTTAGGGCCCACCGGTCGCAATTTCGCCGCCGGGATGAGTGGTGGTGTCGCCTACGTCCTCGATGAGTCGGGGGATTTCGCCACTCGTTGCAATACCCAAATGGTAGCTTTAGAGGCACTAGATGGGGAAGAAATCGACGATTTACGCGAGTTAATTCAACGCCATGCTGATTACACCCATAGTCAAAAAGCAGCCCTGGTTTTAGCAAATTGGTCGGAAATGTTGCCCAAGTTTGTTAAAGTAATGCCCAAGGATTATAAGCGGATGTTGCAGTGTATTAAAGAGGCGTTAGATTCTGGTTTAACCGGCGATTCTGCTCTCGATGCGGCTTTTGAAGCCAACGCCCGCGATGTGGCAAGGATTGGCGGTAGTTAGAGGTTAAGGGGGCTTATTCAGCCCCCTTTTTTTCAATAGACAAGTTAAAATAGAGGGTAGATGTTGTTTATAGACCTAACTCCTGTCATTCCAATGGACACACAAAACAATTTTCTCACCTTTGAAATTTTCCGGTCAAATCCGGCCAGAATAGAAAGCCTTCGTAATTTGCGGGCCTCTTCCGGAGACACAACGACACCGTTGACGTCGCCGCCTTCAGCCTCACTTCTACGTTTTGAAAGTTGTTCAAGTTCTTCCATTCGTCCTTCAATCTTGAATTTTGCAACCAACTGTGTGACGTCATCAGTATTTTTTA
>NZ_JASJFE010000444.1:0-1445 GCF_030067735.1 Microcystis sp. M53598_WE2
CTGATCGTGACTACCAATATCAATTAACAAGATGATAACTTCTAAATATTCTTCATCTTCCGAAAAACTAAAAATAATTCGACAATCGTAAGCTACAGTACAAGACCATAACCCTTCTAAATTACCACTTAACTTATGGGTTTTTAAAGACATTGTAAATGGGTCTTCTGCCAGTTTTCTAAGTACATCGAAAATTTTAGGTTTTAACTGGGGATTTTTCTTGATTAGCTTCTTAAACGAACGCTTAAACCCATCACTCCATATTAGATCCATTGTTAATCCTCGTTCAAATCAGCAATCAAATCTTCTACGGTTCCCCTTTTGACTGTTCCAGCAGCGATCGCCTCTTTCAATTCCTTAAAATTAGCTAAAATTTCTCTTTCTCTTGCTTTTGCTCTATATTGACACAAAATCTCTAACAATGACTCCTGTTCATCCTCTGATAAATTCTCAAAAGATTTGATCATTTCTTGCAAAGTCATCATTTTACCTCTTAACTATTTTCCTTATATTTTAATTATTTTCCAAGATGATTTTATGGTAAACATCTGCGATCACTATCTGAATTCCCAAAGAGTTTAAATGAATTATCCTATCAGATTCATAAGCTGTAAACAACCAAAGATCGCCTTCCTTTTGAAAATGTTCAATATAACATTTTTCCTGAGAAATCAATAAATATTCCTGAAAAGTTGCAATGGTTCGATAAGCGGCAAACTTTTCTTCTCTGTCGTAATTTGCCGTTGAAGCAGACAAAACCTCAGCGATTAAAACAGGATTAATTAAAGTATCTTTGCGTCCTTCTTGATAAGTGAGAGGTTCAGACACTACCATAATATCAGGATAGGTAGCTATTTGACGCTCAGGTATCCATAAACGCTGATCGGTGACAAAAACGGCATAGGGTTGATTCTTTAGTCCAGTATATAAAGCCACTAATAAATTACTAATAATGCGATTATGAGTCGGTGTTCCTCCTGTCATAGCAATAATTTTTCCATCCAGATATTCATGACGAGTTTGGGATTGTATTTCCTGCTCAAAATATTGACTAAGAGTATATTTTCCAGTGAGAGCGGTCATAATGATGATTGTTTGAGAATAAGCATTTTGCAGCGTTTTTCATTTGTACCCCAATTCTAACAACAAAAAAGCACCCCCTCGCGGGAGTGCCTTTTCGTTCAGACTAGGAATTAACCATTGATAGCAGGAGCAATCAGAGCTACAGGAGCCTGTTCACCACTAGCCAAGTCTAAGGGGAAGTTGTGAGCATTGCGCTCGTGCATTACTTCCATACCGATACCAGCGCGGTTTAATACATCAGCCCAGGTACCGATTACACGACCTTGAGAATCGAGAATCGACTGGTTGAAGTTAAAACCGTTGAGGTTAAACGCCATGGTGCTAACACCCATCGCCGTAAACCAGATACCGATTACCGGCCA
>NZ_JASJFE010000464.1:0-6794 GCF_030067735.1 Microcystis sp. M53598_WE2
AAGTTTGAGCGTAGCCTACTCTTTCTTGCTTTTCGTACCAAGCTTGTGTTCGTTCGTGGAGAGCTTTGTTGTAAACTAATCTTACACAGCCCAATGTGCGCCGCAATAGCGACTCTTGTTCTGGTGTTGGGTAAAATCGCTAAGAATAGGCTTTTTCCATATCTCGCATTCTAGCATATATCGTGTAAATGCGCTAATATTTAACAGGAAAGCCGTCGTAGAACGACGGGGTTTTAGACCCAAATTTTCGATGAAATTTAGTGAAATTGCCCAAAAATTAAGTCCTTTAGTACAATCCCAGAGTTTGACCGCCTATCCCGACAGAAATCCCCAAATTAAAGCCATAACTCCCATCGAAACCGCCCTAGTCGATACCATTAGCTATATCGAAGGGGGAAAATTTGCTTCCTTTGTCGCCAAAACTGACGCTACTGCCCTAATTCTGCCCCTGGATAGCAATTTACAACAACAGGCCGACGAACGCGGCATCGCTTGGTTAGCTAGTGCCAATCCCCGACTTTTATTCGCCCACGCCATCAAATTATTCTATCAACCCTTTCAGCCCCAACCCTACATTCACGCCACCGCCGTGGTGCATCCATCGGCTAAAATCGGCCATAAAGTCGCCATCGGGGCCCATGCCGTGGTAGAAGCCAATGTCACCCTCGGTGATGGTGTTTGCATTCATCCTAACGCCGTTATTTACCCCGGGGTGCATATTGGTGATCGCACAATTCTCCACGCTAACTGTACCATCCATGAACGGGTACAAATCGGCAATGATTGCGTTATCCACAGTGGCGCCGTTATCGGTGCTGAGGGCTTCGGTTTTGTGCCGGTTCCCGAAGGCTGGTTTAAGATGGAACAATCCGGTATCGTGGTCTTAGAAGATGGGGTAGAAATTGGCTGTAATAGCACCGTTGATCGCCCGGCAGTGGGAGAAACCCGCATCGGTAGCCAGACTAAGATCGATAATCTCGTCCATATTGCCCATAATTGCCAAATTGGCCAAGCTTGCGCCCTAGCAGGACAGGTGGGCATGGCAGGAGGCGTAAAATTGGGCAATCGCGTTATTTTAGCAGGACAGGTGGGCATTGCCAATCAAGCAGCGATTGGGGATGGTGCGATCGCAACCGCCCAAACTGGCATTCACAACGATATCGGGGCAGGAGAAGTGGTTTCTGGCTCTCCCGCTATGCCGCATAAACTATTCCTCAAGGTAGCAGCCGCTTACAAGCGTTTACCCGAAATCTATCAAGCGGTTAAGCAGTTGAAAAAATAGCCCTATTCAGGGGACAGGAGACAGGAGACAGGAGACAGGAGATTATTTTTATTTATTCTCCCTTCTCCCCACTTCCCCACTTCCCCACTTCCCCACCCCCCACTTCCCACACCCCCCACCCTACACCCCACACCCCACACCCCCATCAAAGTGACTCGCAAAAGCAAGGGCGCTATCGCCGCAGGACATCCAAAAACTGCCGAAGCTGGACAATTAATCTTAGAAATGGGCGGAAATGCCTTCGATGCGATAGTTGGCTCGATTTTAGCGGCTTTCGTGGTCGAATTCACCCTCGCTTCGGCGGGGGGCGGCGGTTTTTTACTAGCACATACCAAAGAAAAAGTCAATACCCTTTTTGATTTTTTTTGTCAAACTCCAAAATATAAAAAACCCTTGACAAATATCGACTTTTACCCAGTGGCGATCAATTTTGGTGGTGCTAGTCAAGATTTTCACATTGGCCGAGGTGCGATCGCGACTCCTGGGGCGTTACGGGGATTGGAAACAGTGCAGAAAAAACTGGGAAAATTGCCCTTTGCCGTGGTAGCGGAACCAGCGATCGAATATGCTCGTCAAGGCTACATTTTGAGCCAATATAACGGCTTTTGCCTGGGTTTACTCGCTTCGATCCTGCTCAAAGATAGAGAGGGCTTAAAAGTCTATGCTCCCCAAGGAAAACTCCTCCAAGCTGGCGATCGCTGTGTGATGAGGGATTTTGCCAACAGCTTAGAGGAATTAAGCAAAAAAGGCGTAAAAGACTTTTATGAGGGAGAAATCGCCCACCAAATCGCCAAGGATATGCAGGAGGGTGGTTATCTCACCCTAGAGGATTTAAATCATTACCAAGTCCTTGAGAGAAAACCCCTAAAAACCGAATATCGGGGTTACGAAATACTGACTAATCCGCCTCCTAGTTCTGGGGGAATTCTCCTAGCTTTTGCCCTAAAATTACTAGAAGCAGTTAATTTATCGGCTTTAGAGCATCTAGGAGCCAAACATCTGCAAATTTTAACGGAGGTGATGGCCTTAACCAATCAAGCGCGCGCCCAAGGCTACGATAATTTTATCCATCAGGAGGGAATCGAAGAGCAATTCCTCTCGTCGGAATTTTTAGGCAAATATCCCAATAAATGGGGCAGTACCACCCATATTAGTGTTATCGATGGGGAAGGTAATGCCGCCAGTGCCACCTTTTCCAACGGGGAAGGATCAGCTTATACCGTGCCGGGGACGGGAATTATGCTCAATAATATGATCGGGGAAGCGGACTTAAATCCCTTTGGTTTTCACAATTGGCCGGTTGATCGTCGTTTATCCTCAATGATGTCCCCGACGATGATTTTAGAGGAAGGAAAGCCGCGATTTGTTCTCGGTTCTGGGGGTTCCAATCGCATTCGCACCGCTATTTTGCAGGTTATTAGCAATTTAATCGATTTTCGGCAATCTTTAGCTGATGCGATCGCTGCCTCGCGCATACATTGGGAAAATCAACAATTAGGAATTGAACCTTTAGAAGATCGGGAAAATATGCTCAAAAATCTGGTTTTACCCGCAAATACTCAAGTATCCCGTTGGCAAGAACAAAATATGTTTTTTGGGGGTGTGCATGGGGTGGCAGTGAATGATCGGGGGGAATTAACCGCTACGGGCGATCCGCGTCGGGATGGAGTAGGATTAGTGATTAGGGATTTTTAGGTAATGGGTACAACTTGCAGGCGTAACCCAAGTGCTTGCAAAACCTTAAGAACTGTAGCAAACTCTGGATTACCCTGATTCGACAAAGATTTATAGAGACTCTCCCGTCCCAAACCCGTCTCACGAGCAATATCGCCTAATGCTGCCACTACTAAGCTAGGATCGCCCTCTTCGAGGGCAGCTTCCAGATAAGCGGCGATATTTTCTTTTGTTTTCAAATGATCTGCTGCATCCCAAGGATAAGTCTGAATTGTAGCCATAGAGAACCTCCTATAAGTATTGGGCTAAATCTAATGCTGTTCTAATGTCCCGTTCAAAATCAATCGAATCTTATTTTAGCTGGTGCTTAAAAGACGGTGGCTTTCATGCTCCCGTGTTACTATCGGTAATTAGTAATCGGCCAACATAGTGGTGTGAGCTTATTTACTTCTTATCGTTTACTGTTTACTTTCGAGATACTCATGTTGCTCTTGCGTTATGGTATTACCGTGAGTGCGGTGCTTGGGTTGATTTTCTTGACTGAATCCTCGGTTAAGGCACAAACTCAGTCCGCTGCCGATTTATTGAAGAAACCGCAACCTACTGCCAATCCAGTTTCTCAATTACCCGGTCCATCGGCGGCACCGGCAACCACGGAAGCGGATCCCAAAGCCCCTAATTATCTTAATCCTAGTGGCAATCCCCTAATTTTTCCCACCAAACCGGATGAGGTGAATATTAGGGTAGTACAACCGCTCACCTTAAATCAAGCGATCGAATTAGCTTTAAAAAATAATCAGACCTTACAGACCGCCCGGATTAATTTGGAAATCGCTCGCGCCCAATTAAAGGAACAACAGGCGGCTTTATTGCCCACTGCCCAGGCGGAAACCAGTCTCACTCAAGATCAATCGGCAGCTGCCCAAAGACAGAATAATTTGGCTCGTCAACAGGGCATCCCAGCAGTTACACCCGAGGATAGTACCAACCTTCAGGGTAGTGTTCAGATCGTCTATGGGGTTTATACAGGGGGTGAACGGGCAGCCCAGATCAAAAGGGCCGAAAAAGTGATCCGGCAACAGGAATTAGAGGTGGAACGAGTCTCGGAACAAACTCGTTTTGATGCCACCGATGCCTATTATGAATTACAAAGGGGTGACGCTCAGGTAGCGATCGCCCAAGCCTCGATCGAAGATGCTAGTCAAAGTTTACGGGATGCTCAATTATTGGAGCAAGCGGGACTAGGAACCCGATTTGCTGTCCTACAGGCGGAAGTTGACCTAGCCAACGCTAACCAAGACTTAACCCGGGCGATTTCTAACCAGCGTATTTCCCGACGGCGACTGGCACAGATATTAAGTGTCGGTCAGCACATCGAGTTAACCGCTGCCGATGAGATTCGCGAGGCGGGAACTTGGGGCTTGAGTCTTGATGATAGTATCGTTTTGGCCTACAAAAATCGCGCAGAATTAGAACAACAACTCTTACAACGGGAAATTAGCGCAGAAGACCGCTCGATCGCCATTTCGGCGGTGATTCCCCAAGTGGACCTTCTGGGCGAGTATAATGTCCTCAACGATCTCAGTGATGAAGCTGGTTTTGGCGATGGTTTTAGGGTCGGTGGCCGGATTCGTTGGACTTTCTTTGATGGTGGTCGTGCTTTTGCTCGCGCTCGTCAAGCGGAAAGAAATATCGATCGCGCCGATACGGAATTTTCAACCCGTCGCAATGAAATTCGCCTTCAAGTGGAGGAATCCTACTATAGTTTGATTTCTAACCAAGAAAACATCAAAACTTCGCAAAAAAGCATTGAATCCGCCACGGAAAGTCTGCGATTAGCCCGTTTACGCTTTCAGGCGGGTGTGGGAACCCAAACGGATGTGATCAACTCCCAACGGGATTTAACCGATGCCAGAAGCCGTTATCTACAGGCGATCGTCGATTACAATAGATCCTTGAATAGTCTCCAGCGAGCGATTAGTAATTTACCGGATAATCGTTTGTTTGAAGTGCGTTAATTGTGGGATTTATCGCGGTGTGGTGTGGGGGGAGATAGCCAAATCTCCCCTATTTTAACGAGTTTGGATAATTCTAATCTGTTGTTCCCGCAATTGCTGCAGGGTGGGAGTTTCCTGTAGCTCTTGCACCTGCGGACGCAGATTATTACAACGAGAGGAATTAATGCTACCGCATTGATTTTCGATCGTGTTCTGTCGCCGCTGCTCGATTTGGGGACTGGTGCGAAAGTTTAATTGCTGATTGTATTGGGGATATTTTTGGTAAGCGCAGGATTCAGCCCCCGCTAAACAACGCTCACTGATAGGCAATTGGGCCACGACTAGGTTGCCGCTAACGCAAACCCAACCCAGACCCAGAAACAAACCTGACAATAAAGAATTTCTAGTGATCATCGCCAATATACCTCGGTGATCAAAAAATGTAGTCTCAGGATTGGCGGCCATGACGGTAATTGCCCGGCAGACTCTCGATCATGATTCCACCTCTTTTATTCTAGTCAATTTTTCTCGCCCCGCCCACGATAGCTGAAAACAGCCCATTCCTAGCTTAAGATCACTGGGTTAGCTGATCATAAATTAGACGGCTTTTTTTCTAGGCCGCTTGCAGAACATAGAAGGTATAACCATAGAAGTTGCTGAATTTCTCAAAAAGTTTCATCTCTTCTTCGGTTTCACGAATAACCGATGAGCTACTTGGGCTGATTTCCAGCTGCCCGATTCGCTCACGGAGAGGTTGATAATAATTTAGCCACCAAAGCTGACTGGGCAGCCTCTGGGTAGAAAGTACCTTAAAACCAGACCTATTAGCCCGAACGATATTCTCAAACTCATTACCCATCATAGGATAGGCGTTTTGCCAATAGGCCACAGCCGGCTCTGGCAGCTCATCAGTAAACCAACTCATCTCCGAGATGACGGCGATCCCGTTGTTAGAAACAAGCGGTCGCCAGATTTTAAGAGCCTGCTCAAACCCAAGATTATAAGCAGCCCCCTCAGACCAAAGTAGATCAACTGAACCCACTGACCAATCAAGTTTAGCCATGTCACCATGAATTGGAATGATTAAATGCTCAAGACCAAGCTGTTTTGCTCGGGTTTTGAGTTCGTCGATAAAAACCGACGAGGAATCCACTGCCATGACAGGGCTTTGGTAGTATTGTGCCAGCAGTAAAGCACTAGCACCACTTCCACATCCTAGATCGGCAATTCGCGGCTTGAGGGGCAAAATAGAGAGATTACTCAAAATTTTTAGGGAGAAGTCAGAGTCGCCGGGCCCTTTACGGTCAAGTCCGCGGTGTAAATCAGTTAAAGCGGCAACATACTCAGTTTGATTGTCTGTAGTCATAGAGATTTTTGCTGGCTCTAATAGCTGAAAACAGCCCATTCCTAGCTTAATCGGTTAGGCGATCGTTCCCGTCAGGGGGGAACTAGGACTAGCAGAGGACTTAATCGGCATTCTTCCCGCTAAATAGGCTAAACGTCCCGCTTTTGCCGCCATTGCCATGGCTTGGGCCATCATAGCCGGATTGGCCGCCATAGCGATCGCACTGTTAATTAATAAAGCATCGGCCCCCATTTCCATGGCCCGGGCTGCTTCTGAGGGTGTACCGATCCCGGCATCTACCACCACGGGAATTTGGGACGATTCGATGATAATCGCGATATTTGCCTCATTTTTCAGCCCCTGTCCCGACCCAATCGGCGATCCTAGGGGCATAACCGTGGCGCAGCCGGCCTCCTCTAAACGTTTGGCTAAGAGAGGATCGGCGTTAATATAGGGCAGTACGGCAAAACCTTCTTTAACTAATTGTTCGGCCGCT
>NZ_JASJFE010000052.1:0-3217 GCF_030067735.1 Microcystis sp. M53598_WE2
ACACCGATATATTCTCCCACAAGAGGGGCAAAATACTTCGTAGTCCGTCCCGCACCTACCCCTAAATCAAGCATTTTCATGGTTGATAAACGCTCTTGCAGCAGGGTTAAAATTGTCTTTTCTGCTGGCTGTAGCGCGGTTAATTGGGCATAATAACCGACAATACTAGGGTCTCTATAGGTTTGCTGATTTTTATCCTTAATCATTCTCGATCGCTCTTTCCTCATAATCTGGCTGTTTTTCTCTTACTAATAATTCACCTTCCCAACCGCCAATTACTTCTTCAAAAAAGCCTTCTTGCCATTGGCTAAATGTAGTTTTTTCTTCTTGTTCTTTTAGAGATATTGGCTGATAAACTAAGGTAACTTCTAAATCTGTGTTTTTAAGTTCAGGCGGTAAAGATATTTGTAATGTTCCATCTTCTCCTACATGGGTTTTAAAACTAATTGTTTTCATGGTTTCGGCTAAGGTTACTACTATCATAAGGATAGTGTGATATGTCCTCGTCCGACAAGGTGCGTCCCCTGGGGTCTTTTAACCATAAAGACATCTTCACCCCAAACAGGTCGGACATGACAGAAACTACCATCCGATGAGAATGGCCATACATCCCACTCAAGACACCGTTACAGGGATCTATTCGAGATCGAACTCACGATGTTGCATAACCACGAGAAACTTGATATATTGGCAGTTGATAAATATTATTGAAAATTTACTGGTGGCATAAATATGTTATCAACTGATGTCAGACAAAAATCGATGATTAAGAGAATTGAGCAAGTTGTTTCTATTTTAATGGAAGATCGTCCTTTCTTTAAAGAGGAGCTTAATTATTCAGAAATAGTGAAACATTTGGTTGAATTATTTGAAAAAAAATTACCTTTTGAGGAATTTAACACTATGTCAGAGGCAGAATTGAAAGAGCATTGTAGCTTTATTATGTCCACAGAAATCCTGTCAAAAATTGGCGGCGATTTTACTCCTGAACAAATGGCTATTTTCGATGAAGCAATTAAGCGTAAATAGGTAATTATGAGTTATTTGCTAGACACTAATATCGTTTCTTTGATTATTAAGCGTGATCTTAAAGTTTATCAAAAAATTGAAGATGTCAAAGCTCAAAGAAAAAGTATTTTTATCAGTTGCATTACTTATTGTGAAATTAAGAGGGGATTTTTGGCAGTTGCTGCACCTAAACAAAGAGAAAGATTTAACAAACTTTCTCAGGATTATCAAATTATTTTATTAGATGATTTAGCTATTTTATAAAAAGCATCCGAAATTCATGCTCATCTTAGATTAAGAGGATTACCCATACAAACAGAAGATATTTTAATTGCTGCTACTGCTATAGTTAAAAGTTTAATTGTTGTTTCTAATGACAGTGATTTATTGAGAGTTGAAGGATTAAGTTTAGAGAATTGGGTAGAGTTATAAATTGAACACAATCTTTAAGTCATCCGACATATTTTAACAGCTTGAGTCAGTAAAGGGGTGCGTTACACTATGTTAACGCACCCTACGAGATCGGCGATCGCACTTCTAGGCAGCGAGTCGCAGGTTCGAGTCCTGCCGCACCCGCTTCTGAATTGTCGTTTAACTGAGATATTGTAAGTGATCAGAACAAATATAAAGATAAGGAGTCCATATATCATGGCAACAACGAAAGAAAATTACTACTTTCTTCATAACTTACTAGCAGCAGGAAAGTGGGAGGAAGCAGACAGGACAACATATACAATCATTAGTGGACTCGCTGGAGGAACAGTGCTTAGAGGATTCGATAATCTTCCTTGTGAAGATTTACGGACTATCAACCAACTCTGGCTACACTATAGTCAGGGTAAGTTTGGCTTCAGTGTCCAGAAAGACATCTATGAGAGTCTCGGCGGTACATCTTTGCAAAGAAATCTTGAGAGTCTCAAGAGAAGTGAGGGGTGGAGAAGTGCATCGGATAAAGAATTGTATGAGTTCGACTATAATCATCGGATTTTGGAGAAGTTCGCTTATCGCGTCGGCTGGAGGAGGGAGAATTGGGAATACCCAGATACCTTTACCTTTAATTTAATGACAGCACCCCAAGGACACCTCCCTTTTTCTCATTGTTTTGATGTTGGGGTTAACGCAGTGCATAAAGTTGCCCAAAGACTTGTGACCTGTAGTACAATTCGTTGAATAGAAAACAACATTGATAATGGAGATGGTGCGTTGCGGCGGATTATAAATTTGTTTTTTTTGACAGAATTAGTGGCCGCCTAACGCACCCTACAATATCTACTAAACAATAATTCAAGATGAGAATGTCCAACATTGTAAAAACCAGCTTACTCAGTTTAACAATTTATAGCTTGATCAACCTTTTCTCCATAAAGACACAAGCAGAAATAGGCGATCCCAATGGCTCCACTAATCAACCCCAAACAGGCTGGACACTATGGCAACGTTGGGATAAATTAACCGATGCAAAGATAGATTTCGGTTTCTCCAATATGGACTTGGGAGCAGGACTAGAATTACAGCAATTATGTTTTGGCGAAGTTGACACCCCCAATGCAGAGAAGAAACAACAAGAAACCTACTGGTGGAGATTAGACAATGACATCAATCAAATAGGTTCGGGAAAAATACAATATGGCTGTTGGATAAATGGTCAATTCAAAGCCACAAATACTGTTACTGCCTATAACACCTCTTTAGGAAATATTCCTTGCTTGCGCGTTAATCCTTCCGTGAAAAATGGCTTAGTAATTTATGAAGACTCTACCACTAATTCTCGTCCTTTAGGCATCGTTAAAAGTGGACAAATGATTAAAGGCGAATTTTTTCCTTTAATAATCTTTACAACCAATGATAATCTGAACTGGGTTGCCATAAAATCACCACAAGAAGGCTGGATATTAACGGGGAAAACTGGCATCAATGAAAATGTTTCTTTGTGTAAAAACTAAAAACTTAACCTACGGAAAAATTAGGTTTATACCCCCTGATCAAGAATCGAAAAATAACTTCTTGGGTATCCCCCCTACCTCCCCTTTCAAAGCTATCCATTAGTCGGATCTTTCTTAACAAAAAGAGAAGAAACTTAAAAAAAGGGTAAACGATTGATAGGTATAGTTTTGAAAGAAGGAATTAAGGTGGAGGTAAGCAAAAAAATGGAGAAATGGGCAGCCCAAGAATTACAGTATGCAGACCTAGGGGACACCAGAAGAAAGAA
>NZ_JASJFE010000217.1:0-3953 GCF_030067735.1 Microcystis sp. M53598_WE2
AGGGAAAAAGTCCAGGGATTTTCCCCCTGATCACTCCCAGACGAGGCACTTTTGGATTTCAAAAAGGTCTAAAAGTTTTATCCAACAAGGTTTTTAGATTTATTCAGCAGACCCTAAATAAAGGAATCCAGGTAGGATCGATACTCCTACCGGCACGGAGGACCCTTTCTCTGGGTGATAATGTCTAAAGTTTGACTAAAATGCTCGGTTCTTTTTGGATCGGTAAAACATCAAGAGAGTCAATATTAGCGCAGTATTTTAAATCTTCTTGACAGTGGAGACGCAAGAGGCGCTGACCATGACTACAACTGTGGAACATTCCTAAAAGATCATTTTGCCATTGACGATAAAGAGCGATCGAGGCGATAACCTCATCATTACCGATCGCCATTTGCCCCGATTGTTCTTGTAGCGCATCGGCGATCGCTCCAGCACAGGCCGTATCTTCCAGAGAATAACCCCCTTCCCAACCAGAGCCAACAATCCAGACGGTTTCGGGCTGCTTATCCAATAAGTAATTAACGGCAGCTTGCCGATTGATCATGGCCGCAGTGATCACGATTGGGGATTCTTCCACTCTTTGCAGAGCGCGAGTGCCGTTAGTGGTGCTGATAAACAGACGACGACCTTTCATTAAATCAGGGGTACAATCGAGGGGAGAATTGCCCAGATCGCAGCCTTCCACTTTCGCGCCACCTCTTTCTCCTGCTCGGAGACGTTTTTCCGGTTGCCAGGTATCACTCACCTGCATCAGGGTTTTCAGATCGCTGAAGGTTTGCACTGCTTCCGCACCGGCATTGAGGGCAGTGGCGATCGTGGTTGTTGCTCTTAAAACATCGATAACGACGGCGCAATCGGGTAGAGTATGGACGGGGGTAAGTTCGGGAGTATGATAAATGAAAACCTGCACGATTTATACCAAGTAAAAAGTAAAAGGGGAAATAAGCTCAACATACCGCCGCTCGGCGTCGCGCTGGCAGAAGAAAGACAAGGCCGATTTTATCACAAATGTCGGGGTGAAGACCGTTCGGCGGTTCGGCTGAGATCACCGTCGAAGTCTTCGCCGAACGTCCGAACGTCAAAATAGCCCTTAAAGTTTTGCCCGATAAGCATTTCACGACTCCATAAGCAAAAATTATCACACAAAGTCGAGAAGAGCCAATTACTCGTTCAAATGGGTCGATTTCGTAACTATTTTGATTGACTGGTATCACTTGAAATGCCCACGCGGATCACAAAATTGGCCAATTGTCAATAGGGTTTGAGATGCTCTCACCCTGTCGCTCGTCATGACTAAATGTTATAATTAACAATTATTATGCCTGCTAACTTCAAGATTCATGTCTGCTAAAGATCGTTTTCATGGTGCAGTGAGAAAAGGATTAGAAAAAGAGGGTTGGATCATTACGGATGACCCTTTAAGGATTGAAGTGGGTGATGTAGAAATGTATGTCGATTTAGGAGCAGAGCAACTGATAGCCGCAGAAAAAGACAATGAAAAGATAGCCGTTGAAATTAAAAGTTTTATCGGTAAATCCAGCATTTCAGAATTTCATACTGCCATTGGACAATTCTTTAATTATCGTGTTGCTTTAGAAGAAAAAGAACCTAAAAGACAGTTATATTTAGCTGTTCCCTTAGATATTTATTATAGTTTTTTTGAATTGCGATTTATTCAAACTGTCGTTAAACGATTTCAAATTTACCTGATTATTTATGATCCGATTGGGGAGGTAATTGTCGAATGGAAAAATTAGAACAATATCGTCACTATGTCAAGCAAGTCATTACTGAATATTCTCAGATAGGTTCATCTAAAGATCCGATTGAACAACAATTGATTTTTGATACAGTTGGCGATCACTATCAATTGATGTATGTTGGCTGGAAAAATAGACGAAGATATCATGGTTGTGTTTTGCATCTCGATATTAAAAAGGGTAAAATCTGGATACAACATGATGGCACTGAGGTGGGAATTGCCAATGAATTAGTTAATTTAGGTGTTCCTAAAGAAGATATTGTTTTAGCCTTTCATGAACCCCTAGTCAGAGAATATACAGGGTTTGCGGTGGGTTAATCTTAATCCGAGAAAAGCGCCAAATTCGCCTAACCTAATCATAGGTTAGGCGACAAACAAGATCAGCAAGAGACTTCGATTTTTTTACCTTGCTGATCTCTGTATTTCTTTGTTAACAAAACTTAACAATTATCGGCAAAATTTTGCTTGCTTTTGTCGGCAGATTTTGGGATAATATTTTTAAAAGATTTTATTCATAATGGGAATCTGTGGGTTCAAAAAATTTTTGCACAGATTCCCATTATAAGAAAAGCATAGCGCAAGTCGCCGGCAAAGTCAAGTCCTTTCCCATTAATTATGGGTTGGCTGAAAAAGTAGGGGCGATCGCCGGTTAAGATACAAGGTTTTTGAGCCACCAGCTTGAAAATCTTGCAGCTGCTTGGTCAAACAGGCCCCTAAACCCCTTATCTCGTCTATATTTCACATTTATTCAGCCAACCCCACCTAAATCTCTGCTGAAGGTGGATATCAAAGGCTGTTTTAAACTAATACTTTACTGCGATCGTTAGAATTATCCCCAAAAATTGCCCCTCGTCGAATCAAATCCTGTTTTTGTTCACGGGTGATCCCCGTTGCACCGATAAAGATAGCCTTTTTAACTTCCGCCGCACTCAGGTTAGCATCACTCAGGTCAGCCCTTCTCAGGTCAGCCCCACTCAGGTTAGCCCCACTCAGGATAGCCTCTTTCAGGTTAGCCCCACTCAGGTCAGCCTCAATCAGGATAGCCCCTCTCAGTTTAGCCCCACTCAGGTTAGCCCCACTCAGGTTAGCCTCAATCAGGATAGCTGCACTCAGGTTAGCCTCAATCAGGATAGCCGCACTCAGGTCAGCCCTTTTCAGGATAGCCGCACTCAGGTCAGCCCCACTCAGGTCAGCCCCACTCAGGTCAGCCTCTTTCTGATTAGTCCTTTCAAAAATGGGCTGGGGTAAGTTAGGTTTTTTAATAGATTCAATTAGTTTATTGTTAATTTCTTTAGATGCTTCATTAGAAGTATCCCCAAAAATTGCCCCTCGTCGAATCAAATCCTGTTTTTGTTCGGGAGTGATACCCGTTGCATCGATAAAGATAGCCTTTTTAACTTCCGCCGCACTCAGGTTAGCATCACTCAGGTCAGCCCCACTCAGGTTAGCATCACTCAGGATAGCCCCACTCAGGAAAGCCCTTCTCAGGTCGGCCTCAATCAGGTCAGCCTCAATCAGGTCAGCCCCTCTCAGTTTAGCATCACTCAGGTTAGCCCCACTCAGGTCGGCCTTTCTCAGGAAAGCCCCTCTCAGGTCAGCCCCTCTCAGGTCAGCCCCACTTAAATCAACTTGTTGTAGAGTTGTCTTATCGCTTGTTCCCTCTCGAATTGCCTTAATTAATTCGGCTTTTTCAATAACTTTTGCATCTGTAGTGAACTCGGCTTTTGTGACGACAATTTCGGGTATATCGTCTGATTTATGTTTATTGAGAAGGGCTTGCAATTCCCCCGATTGATGTAAATCTGCTAGGCGCTGGAGTCCATCTTCTGAACCTTCTAAAAATAGCCGAATACTGCCTTTAAGTTTCATAATAGGCTTGATCGTGTTGTCTCTGGCGATTTTTTGAATAAGGTTGTTAATCTTATCAATTTTCTCTGGTGTCAGGTCGTCTATCCCTACCTCAATAACTAATTCAAGAACTTTATCTGATTGCTGAGGTTGCGGTTTATTGTTATGATCAAATGTCTGAGAATTATCTCTATACCTTGTTAAAGCAATAATCAGATTAGTCTTTCCAATCTTTTCACCTAGTGGCTTTGACAGTATTTCAAATAAAGCAGAAGCTGCATTTTTGATTGATTGTTCTTGTTGACAAACTTCTTCTGCTAGAGTAGCATAAGTTTTACTTTCA
>NZ_JASJFE010000916.1:0-4146 GCF_030067735.1 Microcystis sp. M53598_WE2
AGAGTGGGGGAGTGGGGAAGTGGGGAGAATAAATAAAAGCAATCTCCTGTCTCGGAGTCTCCTGACTTGAAAGAGGGTGTGGGGTGTGGGGTGTGGGGTGTGGGGAAGAAAACCTCTTTCATCTGTGGGGGTGAAAATTTTTTCATCGAGACTGACTCCTGTGAATTGTCCTAGGCGAGAAACTTAACCAACTCCTCTAATTTTTGCCAAGCTAACCCACTGGCTAAAATGTCGCGAGCGAGGGCGAAACCGGCAGCATGGTCGCCAAAAGTGACCTTTTCTGCCACCTGTAGGGCAAGAGAGGCATTAATCGCCACAGCATCCCGTTGAGCCGGCGTTCCCCCCCCTTGCAGGACATTTTTGAGGATTTCGGCATTTTCTGGTACTTCCCCGCCTTTAAGGGCATTTAAACTGGCTCTGGGGATAGCAATTGACAAGGGATCGATCGCCGCAGAAATCACCTCGCCATTATTTAATAAAGCCATATCGGTCAGATCTCCTAACCCCACCTCGTCGAGTTTTTCCCGGCCGTGAACAATAATCGCCTTTGGGGTTCCCATTTGTGCTAAAGCCGTGGCCATGGGGGTGAGAAATTGCCGGTCATAAACCCCGATAACTTGACCTGTGGGACGGAGAGGATTAACTAGAGGGCCCAGAAGATTAAAAACCGTGCGAACTTTCAGGGTTTTGCGGAGATTAGCCACACTTTTCAGGGCTGGATGCCAACCGGGGGCAAAAAGAAAGGTCACTCCCACCCCATCTAAAGCCGCCGCTACTTTCTCGCTAGGGGCGCTCAAATTAACCCCAAGATATTCTAAAACATCGGCCGAACCGACCTTGCTGGAAGCAGAGCGATTGCCGTGTTTAGCCACTTTTACACCCCCGGCGGCCGCCACAAAAGCCACGGCAGTGGAAATATTAAAGGTTGAAGCCCCGTCACCGCCGGTGCCACAGGTATCGATAACGGGAGTGGTATGGGGTTTAGGGTCTTCTAAGCGAGATTGTTGCCGTAAAACTCGGGCCATTCCCGCTAATTCCGCGGCCGAGACTCCTTTTGCTTGCAAAGCCGCTAAAATCGCCCCCGATAAAACTTCCGGAATCTGGCCGTTTAACCATCCGGTCATTAATTCTTCAGCTTGGTTAAGGGAAAGGGATTTTTGATCGAGTAGTTGCTGCAGTAGGTTTGGCCAGTCTGGAGTGGTCATCGCTGTTCCATTGGTGTCGGGATGGGGCGATATACTATCATAGCGGTTTGTCGGGAGAATCGATCGCTCCTAGTAATTTTTACTTTAAATCGAGCAAACCTTGTTCTTTTAACTTGGGATTAAAACGAATTTCCATCTGTACTCCCCGTTTTTCTAGGGTTGATAAAATATCGTTTTCTACTCGTCTGGATACCTGTTTTAATAACTTGATTTGCCCCAATTCGTCAGCACTTTGATAAAATTCTTTTTCTGTCTCAGTCATGGCTAATTTAGCATCAATTGGTTCTGTCCAGAGTTTTTCATTGTCGATTACTGCCTGACTTTCTCTTAGCCAAGCTTGTTTAATCGATTCGAGAATAGTCCGATTAGGACGATCAATCAACTGTATTTTTAGCCAATAACAAGCTTGGGGCTGTCTGGCAAGATGTTGTTTTAAACTGAGATAAATATCACGAGAATAGCCGACAAACTCTAAGACTTGTTCTCGATCAAAAATGGCATAAACCCCGATTTTTCCCTGGAAATCAGCACAGATATTACCCGTGGCATCTAGGTAGGGAATATATTCTAATTGTTCGAGATTAGCAAAAGTATCAGGCTCATTCATAATTAATCGTCGCTAATTGGTTGGAGATAAGTAGGTAGGTGTTAAAAACTTTCAGATACCCCGCTGATCAAGTAGGGTTGATTCAAGGTAGGGTTGATTCAAGGTAGGGTTGATTCATGAATCAACCCTACCCGTTTAAAATTGTACCAAAAAGTTTTAGGCTAAATTAGTCCCCAAAAATGATCAATTCTCAATGCCTACTGCTTCTCTTAACGAAATTGTTCACGCGGCCCTAAGTGGTCAAGTGGTTTCTTTTCCCACGGATACAGTTCCCGCTTTAGCAGTTTCTCCCCCCTATGCTGCCTTAATTTTTGCCGCTAAAAAACGGACTTTTGATAAACCCTTAATTCTCATGGCGGCCTCAGCAGCAGATTTATGGGATTATGTCAAGGGAAGTCAGGAAGAAAGGGAAATTTGGCGGCAAATGACCGAAAAATACTGGCCCGGCTCCCTAACTTTGGTTTTACCCGCTTCTGAAAAAGTACCAAAAGTTCTTAACCCTAAAAATCCTAGCACGATTGGTATCCGAGTTCCCGCTCATGCGATCGCCAGAGAAATTCTCGGTCGAACTGGTGTTTTAGCGACCACAAGTGCTAATCTGTCAGGACAAGAGCCTTTATTGACTCCAGAAGCGATTATGACTACTTTTCCCTCGGTGACGGTGTTAGCGCCCACAGAAAGGCAAGCATGGGGAATAATCAATAGTGGACAACCCTCCACCGTCGCGCGTTGGCAATGTCAAGGATGGGATATCTTACGACAAGGGGCAGTTTTTCTGTAAATATGGACGATATTGACGCTTTAAAACGGGAATTACAGCAAACTCGCCTCGCTTATCAGATGGCCGTGGCAATTAATCACCTCAAAAGCAGTTTTTTGGGACGGGTTGCCCACGAATTGCGATCGCCATTGAGCAGTATGATCAGTCTCCATCAACTGATTCTCGCCGATCTTTGTGAAAGTCCGGCCGAGGAAAGGGAATTTATCGCCCAGGGGCAACTGGCGGGCTGTAAACTGATGGCAATGCTCGATGAGATGATTAATCTCTCCAAACTAGAGTCTGGTACTATACCTCTCGATCAAGAAATTTTTTCTTTAACTAAACTCTGGCAAGATTGGGCAAGTTTAACCTATTTACAGGCAGCTAATCGCAATATTAAGCTTAAATTTAGCCCTTTGACCGATGATATTGCTATTATTGCCGATTATCAACGTTTATCCTCCGCTCTTGTCCTTCTCGTCGATGCGGCGATCGCCAACTTAACGAGTGGCTCTATTTGTATATCGGTAAGCGCCCTTGGCGAGAAAAAAGTCACTATTACCCTAGAATTTCCGGGGGAAATCGCTCTCTGGCAAATGCCAGAAATTTCTCCTTTGAGTTTAGAATCAAAGCCAGAAGAAGTCAAACAATTTACTCAAGCTCTCGGTCTTTCTCCCAGTCTTAAATTTCAGTTAGCGAAGGGAATTATCGAAGTCTCGGGGGGGGAAATGAGCTTAGATCAAATCGATAACAATAGTCAGGACAAGCTCACACGGATCGTTTTTTCTTTACCTCGATCGCCGGATAGGAAAACTCCTCGGGATAACGATTAAATAATACCATCGTCGTGGTGGCGTTGCTTTGGAAACCAATGCGCCGGTAAAAATTTTCTTGATTAGTAGTCATCAAATAGACTCTTTCCACCCGATTTATTCGGGGATGGGCCAAGACTGTTTCTACTAATTTACGCCCTAAACCCGCTCCCTGATAATCGGGATGAACGATCACATCCCAAATAGTTGCCCGATAAATGCCGTCAGAAATGGCGCGAGCAAAACCAATTAATTGCCGCTCATTCCACACCGTCACCACCGGATCACTATAGTCAATTGCGGTTTCTAAATCTTCTAAACGGCGATCGATTGCCCAAAATGCGGTTAAATTAAATAATTCTCGTAGTTGCAATAGATCTATCTTGCTTTTATCCTCGTCAAACTGAATCTGACTACAATCAACCATGATATTTCCTTAGTCTAAGACTAAAAAATAAAAGAGGATTCACGCTCGATCGGACTGATTTATGAGCAATTTCCCCTAATATATGTGTCTAATTATACTCAATGTCTAAGATAATCTCTAGTTGATTTATCGTGATTTCTTGACAAGTTATTAATCAGTGAGCGGGAGTCGGTCGTCAGGATTCAGGAGACAGGAGACGGTCGTCGGTCGTCAGGAGATTATTTTTATTTATTCTTCCCACACCCCACACCCCACACCCCACACCCCACACCCCACACCCCACAGCAATGCTTAACAATCAAAGATCTTCGCCGGTGTCTGTCATTTGTTTAGGG
>NZ_JASJFE010000650.1:0-1920 GCF_030067735.1 Microcystis sp. M53598_WE2
ATAATAGTTTGTAACTCTGGGATGTCTTCTAGTGGCAAAGCCGCTAAGGCTGAGGGGGGTAAAGTAATATGAGTAATACCATAATCTTTTAATCGCCCCATTAATGGCAACCCAGGCATTAAAGCGTCTTTTGTGTCTAAATAAAGGGTTGCACCCGATCCTATGGCCATGATAATTTCCCAGATAGAAGCATCAAAATTGAGGGAAGCAAACTGGAGAAGGCGAGAGTTTGACTGTAAGTTAAACGTTTTAATTTGCGCTGTAGCTAGGTTAAATAGTCCCCGATGTTCCACCATTACCCCTTTAGGTTTTCCGGTAGAACCAGAGGTATAAATGAGATTAGCTAAATTATTGGCTGTTACTACTCCTGTTAGGTTATCTTGGCTGTTTTGGTTAATTTCTTCTGTGAATCTGTCTAACAAGATTAGCGGCGCTTGATGTTCAGGTAATTTATCGATTAATCCCTCTTGAGTTAGCAATAATGACAGTTGAGCATCAGCGATGGCAAATTGTAGCCGTTCACTGGGATAATCTGGGTCGAGAGGTAGATATGCACCACCCGCTTTTAATATCCCCAATAACCCCACAATCATCTCTAAGGAACGCTCAAGGGAAATACCGACTAAAGTATCAGCTTTTACGCCTAATTTCCGCAGATAATGAGCTAATTGATTAGCACGACAATTTAACTCATTGTAGGTTAATTGTTGCTGGGAACAGACCACCGCTACCGCGTCGGGTGTGCGTTTTACCTGTTCCTCAAATAACTGATGAATACACTTATACTCAGGATAGTCAACTTGAGTATTGTTCCACTCAATTAATAACTGATTAGTCTCACTTTCTGTCAGTAAGGGTAATTGGGAAATCCGCGCTTGAGGATTGGCCGCAATTCCCCCTAATAAGTTGAGAAAATGCCCTGATAATCGCTCAATAGTGCTACTTTCAAACAAATCAGTATTATATTCCCAGACACCTTTTAAGCCATCATCGGTGTTAACCATAGCTAAGGTTAAATCAAACTTAGCTGTGGTATTTTCCGGTGGCAAATCTGTCACCGTTAATCCCGTCATTCCAATCTCAGACTTAGGTGTATTTTGCAGGACAAAAGCGACTTGAAATAGGGGAGTATGGCTCAAATCCCGTTCTGGTTGCAACGCTTCGACTAACATTTCAAAGGGTAAGTCTTGGTGCGCGTAAGCATCCATTGTCACTTCCCGAACACGGGTTAATAACTGACTAAAACTCGGATTATCTGATAAATCCGTCCGCATCACTAAAGTATTAACAAAGAAGCCGATTAAACCCTCAATTTCAACGCGATTACGATTAGCGATGGGAGTTCCTACCAAAATATCACTTGACCCTGTATAACGATACAGTAAAGCATCAAAAGCAGCCAACAGCGTCATAAATAATGTCACCCCTTGTTGGCGACTCAATTCAGTCAAAGCTTGGCTAAGTTTGGGGGAAAGGGAAAATTCTTGCTGAGTACCGACAAAGCTTTGCACCGCAGGTCGAGGGTGGTCTGTGGGAAGAGATAATAAAGAAGGTGCATTTGCTAGTTGATTTTGCCAGTAATTTAATTGACTTTGTAGGACATCCCCTTGTAACCATTGTTTTTGCCAAACTGCAAAATCTGCATACTGAATCGGTAAGGGAGCTAAATTTGCGGGATGATTTTGAGTGTAAGCATTATATAAGCTGGTCAATTCGTGAATAAATACTTCGATTGACCAACCATCACTAATAATGTGGTGCATACACACTAATAAGAAATGTTCCGTCTCCGATAGCACCACTAAAGTGATTCTGATTAAGTATTCTTTGGCTAAATTAAAGGGTTGAGTGGCTTGTTTTTGCTTTAATTGCTGTGTTTTTTCTTCTTGTTCATGGATGGGTAAATCTTGTAAATCAACG
>NZ_JASJFE010000063.1:0-2136 GCF_030067735.1 Microcystis sp. M53598_WE2
CACACCCCACACCCCACACCCCACACCCCACTTCCCCCCTTCTCCTCTCATAGACAGTCTTAACAAGTAATTTAGATAGCGAACAGCTGATCACTGGATTTGACGGAGACAGGACAAATCAGCTTGACCGAAATGAATACTAAAAGCTACTTGCAGATTTTCTAGGGATTTAACCAACCAAGGCACCCGCTCGCAAGAATAACTCTCGTAGTGGTTAAATAGAATCGCAAAACGTTTATCTAAGTGGGGTTTTGCCTGGGGACAGATCAAAATCAACTTGAGCAATAACCCCACAGTCCGAGTTACCCCCATATTGGTGATCATATCGATAAAAATGTAATGATCGGGTTTTTGCCCGCTTTCCACCACCAGATAATTTAACAGTTGGCTAGAAGTACGCAGCATGAGAAATTCACTCGGTTTTTGTTGATCGCAGTGGGGTAGAGTATTTTGCAGGACATCGTCGAGTTTTTTGTTAAATTGCCCCTTGCCGTAGTCTAGGGAGGTAATCAGATAATCGTAGAGGTCATTTTTAAAATCTTTATAGGTAGGGGTATAAACTGTATTCGCCAGAAAATTTTGCGAAAGCTCCTTATAAGTATAATTTCCTGCTACCGTCCCCAGATAATACTTGAGGGCGCGATTTAGCTCCTTATCATTGAGCAGGGTGGGATTTTCTACCGATTGAATGATTCTTCCCGCTTCTTCCCTGATTTTTGGGCGATGAGCAACCTGTGCCAAACGTACCTGATAGGTGACATAACGAGAGATATTTACCTCGAAACGGCTCTCGGTTTTCACCTTAATACGTCTAACGGTTTGTCGCTGTTCTCGGGGACTTTCATCACCGAGTAAATAGTAATCATAGAGATAGGGATAACGACTAATCAGGGTTCCCAGGGAAGCGGCGGTTTTTTCGCTGTATTTGCCGCTAATAATTCTCGCCAGACGCTGCAGCCTAACGTAGTCATCCGAGAGGGTAAAATTTTTGACCAGATGGCCCAAATTATTGGGGCTGCTGTAATGTCCGGGACGTGGGGAGGGCAAATTTTCCAGTAGCGATACCAATTCGGGAATTGCCGGCTGATGGGTAGGCTGCGTTTGCCATCGATTCACTAAAATATGACAGCAGCGGTTAAAGACATGATAAAAACGAATTTCGGCATCCTTAGCCTTGACAAGACGCTCTAGGGCTAAATAAATAGGAGCTTCTTGATAACCGCCACCTTCGATAAACAAACGACAAAAATCCTCGATTAATTGCTCGGGGGAATCGGTCCTGGCGCGGTCGAGCCAATAATCGTATAGTAGCTGTTCTTCGTCTCTTGTTTGTCTTTGTCCAGTGTTTAGACTAGCCATGGTTATTTGATTCAGCCCTCCTAAATCAGTAAGCGGATGGATTTTAGGGCTATGACCATAAAGGGGTCAATTGTGATTAGATAGTAGATGCTCCCTTCTTAGGATGCCCCTATTTTGGGTCATTGCACTGATCGAGTCGATCCATTTTAGCTTGGCAAGTTTGGGAAAATTCCCCTTGGCTTACCTGGCCAAGCTTGCGGACTATACCCAGATTACTAAAAATTTAGGCAGCGTACCCTGCTAATTAAGTTAGCGAAAAGAAACCCCGATTGTATGTGATCTAAGTCACATTTAAACCTCAATCCATCTTCGAGATAATTCGGAATTTACCTAAAATGTCGGATGAATACCCACGCTACATTTTTCGACAAGATACTCACCTTTGCGGGGGATGAAATCCGACCAGAATATCAACCGCGTAGCATCGGTTTAATTCCATCATCTGTGGGTAAACTGTGTTATATTTAATTTAGCCAATGGTCGAGGATTGTTAGATGCTAGTCGTAGAAGCAAAGCTAAAAAACGGAACCCCAGAGCAATATCACCAGCTTGATGAAGCTATCAAAACTTCTCAGTTTGTGCGTAACTATTGTGTTCGTTATTGGCGGTCCAATCAAGGGACAACCCGCAATGATCTCCAAAAACTTTGTGCGGTACTAGCTAACAATAAAGAGACCCCATGGGTTAATAAATTAAACTCTCAAGCTCGTCAATCGGCTGCTGATAGAGCCTGGCAATCAATTAATCGGTTTTACCAGAATTGTCATGCTAAGATAC
>NZ_JASJFE010000554.1:0-3362 GCF_030067735.1 Microcystis sp. M53598_WE2
ACTTCGAGAAGCCCAAAATCGCTGAAACCCAGATATATCAAGGAAAATCATCAATCGAGGTTAACCCTTTGTCCCGTAATGGTTTGAGCCTTTTTTGCTGACCGAAAACGCCTAAGTCCCACTAGAAAAGTCCCTGTTTACTTAATAAATAAAATTGGACAAACTTATATAATAATGCTTGGTAGTGAAGCTTCCCAATAATTGATCCCCCATGACTTGGTTATATAAAACCCCCGGTATTCCCGATGAATTGTTTGAACGTTTGCCTGGGATTCCCTTGAGTAAACGCGAGGTGAGATTATTGATGATTTCCGCTTTGAGGTTAGGTGATGGGGGGGTTTTCTGGGATATCGGGGCGGGAACCGGCACTATTCCCGTTGAAATTGGCTTATTATGCCCCAATAGTCCGATTATTGCCATTGAAAGGGATGAAGAAGTGGCGAGTTTAATCCGCCGTAATTGCGATCGCTTCGGGGTAAAAAATGTTACAGTTTTTGAAGGCAGCGCGCCCGATTGTCTGCCCAATATATCCCTAGCACCCGATCGCGTCTGTATCGAGGGCGGCAAACCGATTAAATCGGTTCTGCAAGAAGTGTGGCAATACCTGAAACCCAACGGCCGCATCGTGGCTACGGCCAATAATTTAGAAACCCTCTATCAATTTTCCGAAGGCTTTTCTAATTTACAGGCGCGTAATATCGAGATTGTCCAAGCGGCAGTAAATCGCCTAGAAACTAGGGGTATTCACCAAGTTTTTGCCGCCGTTGATCCCATGTTCATCCTGAGTGGCGATAAACTTTAATTGGGGATAACCTTCCATAAAGTTTTCTTAATCTATATAATTATGACAATGCCGCCTAACTTCTCTGGATTAACCATGCCTTGGCCACGCATTGTCAGCGCTATTTTTGCTATTGCCTTCGCACTGGGAATTATTATCGTTGGGGGTTGGTATTTCACCCTCGGCATCGGTGTTATCGTCTTTTTGGGACAATTGGAGTATTTTCGCTTAGTTCGCGCTAAAGGCATTGAACCGGCCGCTAAAACCACTCTCGTAGTTTCGCAATTATTACTACTGACGGCAACTATGGCAGCCCCCCTCACCGATGCCATGTTTCCCCTCGCTGGGGCGTTAATTTGTTTTTATCTGCTCTTTCAGCCCAAAATGGCGACAATTGCCGACATTTCCACCTCAATTCTCGGTCTGTTTTATGGTGGTTACTTACCTAGTTATTGGATTCGTTTACGGGTCGGTTTTTCTCCTGAAAGTGGTCCCGTGGCTATGGCCAGTAACTTACCCCTGATGGGATATTGGCCAGAATCGTGGATGGAACCGAAATTATTCCCGGCCGCTTTGACGGTGACTTTTCTAGCTTTCGGTTGCATTTGGGCCGCCGATATCGGAGCTTATATCATGGGAAAATGGTTAGGTAAAACCATCTTATCGCTGATTAGTCCCAAAAAAACCGTGGAAGGTTCCTTTTTTGGCATTTTAGGCAGTATAGCGGTGGCCGAGGTGGGTGCTTGGTATTTAGATTGGCCCTATTGGCAGCTGACGGGCTTAATTTTGGGCTTATTAATTGGTATTGTCAGTTTATTGGGCGATTTGACCGAATCGATGATGAAACGCGATGCCGGGGTCAAGGATTCCGGGCAGTTAATCCCCGGTCACGGTGGTATACTTGATCGCACTGATAGTTATGTCTTCACCGCTCCCCTAGTATATTATTTCGTCACTTTACTGCTGCCCTGGTTGCGCTAGTAATTTGTTTCTTCTCCAAGTGCTAAATTAAAGATTAAACCCAAATTTGCGATTATGTCAGGAGTCGTCTATCCCCGGGGTAAAGTTTATCTTCTCGGTGCGGGAATCGGTCAGAGCAGTTTTCTCACCCTGCAAGCGCGAGCAATTTTAGCCACGGCCGAGGTTTTGCTGTATGATGCCCTAGTGGATAGTCAAATCTTCTCCCTCGTGCCGAAAACCTGTGTTTTAGTCGATGTGGGCAAACGGGGAGGACAACCCGGCGCCGAGCAAAATCAGATTAATCGGATATTGGTTAATTATTGTCAAGAGGGAAAACGAGTTATTCGGCTTAAAAGTGGTGATCCGGGGGTTTTTGGGCGAGTATATCCTGAAATGTTAGCCTTAAAGCGGGCTGGCTGTGATTTTGAACTGATAACTGGAATTTCCTCCGCTTTGGCCGCTCCTTTATTGGCCGGAATTCCCCTGACGGAAAAGGATATTAGTCGCTGTTTTGCGGTCTTGAGCGCTCACGATCCCGAGTCTCTCGATTGGTCAGCTTTAGCTAAAATTGATACGCTGGTGCTATTGATGGCCGGTCAGTCTTTAGGGCAAATTATCGAGAAATTATGCCAAAATGGGCGGAATATTCACGACTCGATCGCTATTATCCGCCAGGCGGGACGCAAGGATCAACAAATTTGGCGCGGCACTTTAGAAAATATTCTCGCTCAAACCGCCGGGGTGTCCCTCTCACCCTCTATTATGGTCATTGGTCAAGTTGTGGATCTGGCGATTATGTCCTCTCCCCCACCCCTAGGAGGTAAAACTATTGTTATTACCCGTGCCGCCGAGCAAACGAGTCAATTTAGCGAAATTTTGCAAAATCAAGGCGCAGAAGTTCTGGAAATGCCCGCTTTAGAGATTCGTCCCCCCGACCGTTGGCAAGGTTTAGACGATGCCATCGCTCAGTTACAAGAGTTTGATTGGCTGATTTTAACTTCTGCCAATGCTGTTAATTTTTTCTTTGATCGCTTGACATTTTGGGGAAAAGATGCTAGGGCTTTAGCGACCGTAAAAATCGCCGTGGTGGGCAAAAAAACCAGCCAAGTTTTGCACTCACGAGGATTAAAGGCGGATTTTATCCCGGGGGATTTTGTCGCTGATGCTTTGGTAAACGAGTTTCCCGACCCGATTAGGGGGCAAAAATTCCTCTTTCCTCGCGTGGAAACGGGAGGCAGAGACATATTAGTTAAGGAATTAACGGCCAAAGCCGGTCAGGTGACGGAAGTGGCCGCATATTATTCCGGATGTCCCGCGCGCATGGATAGTCAGATCTGGGAAGCGTTTCGAGATGGGAAAGTCGATATAGTCACCTTTGCTAGTTCCAAAACCGTCCAGAATTTTTATCAGTTATTGCTGCAAGAAACGGCAGAATTATCGGTTAATTCCCTATTAGAAAAAGTTTGTCTGGCTTCTATCGGTCCGCAAACTTCAAAAACCTGTCAAGAGTTATTTGGTCGTGTTGATATCGAGGCGCGAGAATACACCCTAGAAGGGTTGACTAGCGCTCTAATCGAGTCGAGTAAGACCTGACATCCTCGCCGCCGTAAAACAGACGGCG
>NZ_JASJFE010001035.1:0-5237 GCF_030067735.1 Microcystis sp. M53598_WE2
AAAGGTCTAAAAGTCTTACCCAACAAGGTTTTTAGATTTATTCAGCAAGCCCTAATTAATTATTAGGAGTTAGCAGTCAGGAGTCAGTATTCAGTATTCAGGAGATAGGGTGGTCACTGCGTGCGCGTTGCGGAGGGTTTTGGGGTGATAGGGTGATGAGACAGCTTCCCCACTTCCCCACTTCCCCACTTCCCCACTTCCCCACTTCCCACTCCCGATTCCCACTTCCCTACTTCCCTTCCTCATTCTCCATTTTCCTATGAAACTAACAGCAATGTCCTTTAATATTCGCTACGATAAACCCGATCCCGATGAGCGTAATTGGCGAGTAAGAAGGGAAGCAGTAGCGGCTTTAATTGCTCACTATTCTCCTGATATAATTGGTACTCAGGAAGCTCGCGCTAATCAACTATTGGATCTACACCGTTTATTGCCAAAATACCAAAGTTTAGGCAGCGATCGCAGGGGAACAGGATTAGATGAACATTGTGCGATTTTGTATCAACCAAGTCGGTTAAAATGTTTAGAAATTTACGAATTTTGGCTATCGGAAACTCCCGATGTTATTGGCAGTATCACTGAAGCTTGGGGTAATCCTTATCCCCGCATGGTAACGGGGGCTAAATTTCGCACTCTTGAGGGGCAAACTTTACAGTTTTATAACACCCATCTCGATTACTATAGCGACCAAGCTAAGGACTTAGGTGCGAAGTGCATACAGGAGCGTTTTTGTCAACTAGATTTAACAAAAGATTACCTGTTTTTAACAGGTGATTTTAATGTTAATTCTCAGCAATTACCCCGTCAGATTTTAACTCAACCTCTCCAGTCAGAAATTAAATTAAAGGACGCTTTAGCAGATTTGGAATTAGCAGAACAAATGAGCTTTAATAATTACACCGATACCCCTTATTTAGCCATCGATACAATTTATTATGATAGCCGTTTGCAGTTAGATTGGGCAAAAGTCGATCCTTCTCGTTGGTTGAATCTTATTCCTTCCGATCATTATCCCGTAATTGCTGCTTTTACCTTGCCCTAAAAATAGATGATTTCTGTATTTAGCAAATATATAGAGGGTGAAAGCTTCAGCAGACTCTGGTGATTCGATGGTTAAATTTGTTCGGTGTTTTAAACAGGAAAAAAACTCAAGAAGTGATATTTTCGTGGCTATTATCGAGGCAATTCTGTTTATTTTCCTCCGGGGATTAGTTACCAATCCTCTGTTTATTTGATTAATTCCACCCCATCTTTGCCGTCAATCTCTTGTAGATAAACTCTGACCTGTTCCTCGGCTGCAGTGGGGAGTTTTTTGCCCGTAAAATCCGGGTGAATTGGTAATTCCCGATGACCACGATCAACGAGGACTAATAAGCGGATTTTTTGCGGTCTGCCATACTCAATAATAGCATTGAAAGCGGCGCGGATCGTGCGACCTTTATAGATAACATCATCGACTAAAATCACGGTTTTTCCCGTGACATCTAGGGGCATTTTGGTTTTAGCAGGAGTGCGAGTTTTAATGCGATCGAGATCGTCGCGATAGAAGGTAATATCGATCGCTCCCACGGGAACTTTTACCCCTTCTAAGCTCTCAATTTGACTAGCAATTAAATTAGCTAAAGGCACTCCTCGCGTGTAGATACCGATCAAAATCAAGTTATTTAAATCGCCACTTTTTTCGATAACTTCGGAAGCTAAACGGGTAATAGTGCGACGAATTTCGTCAGCCGAGAGAATTTCAATTAACTGTGGGGTCATAATTTTCCAAGAAAAGAGGGGATCGGGAAATTTTTACGGCAATGGACTTTTTTTACTTTTTCTTTTAAAACCATCTCCATCACTAACGAATATAATTATTTTCACTTACCTATTTTAACTCGATCGCTCATGAGTGATGAATTATTGCAAAAATCTGCCCTAGAATTAGCCCAACTGATTCGCACTAAACAAATCTCCCCCCTAGAATTAACCCATTTATACCTCGACAGAATTGAGAAATTTGACTGTCAAATTGGTAGTTTTGTCCATGTCGCCAGGGAAAGCGCCCTAGCCACCGCGGGCGCCCAAACGGAACAATTAAGTCAAATCGCCGCTACTGCCGAATTACCGCCTTTTTTTGGAGTTCCCACCGCCATTAAAGACTTAAATGCCGTCGCTGGAATGCCGGTTAGTTACGGAGTCGCCGCTTTACAGGGAAATATCGCCCAATACGACGAAGGAATCGTCACCAGAATGAAAATGGCGGGTTTTATCCTTCTGGGCAAAACTGCCACTTCCCAGTTAGGGTCCTTTCCCTACACCGAAAATCCGGGTTTTTTGCCGACTCGTAACCCCTTCAACCGCGATTATACCGCAGGAGGTTCCAGTGGCGGTGCGGCGGCGGCGGTAGCGGCGGGTTTCTGCCCGATTGCCCAGGGTTCCGACGGTGGCGGTTCCATTCGTACTCCGGCGGGTTGTTGCGGTTTGGTGGGGATAAAACCCAGTCGTGGGCGCGTTTCCTATGCCCCGGTGGGGGAATTTCAAAGCGGTATCGCCACTAACGGCACTCTTTCTAAGACGGTGGCAGATGGGGCGGCGCTGCTTACCGTGATTTCGGGCTATACGACGGGCGATCCCTACTGGCTACCCGATCCGCCCTTTTCTTTCCTAGAAGCCACTCAGAGAGGCGTAAAACCCCTAAGAATCGCTTTTTCTACTTCCATATCCCCCTTCGGCGAAGCGGCTGCCGTCTATAAAAATGCTGTGATCGAGACGGCTAAAATTTTAGAGGGTATGGGGCATCACTTAACGGAGTATTCTCCCGATTTACAGGCTTTAATCGCTCCTTTTCGCCGTATTTGGCAAGCGGGGACGGCAGCGGCGGCAATTCCCAGGGAGTTATTAAGTCCCCTTAACCAATGGTTATTGGACAATTCTGGCAGTGCGGGGGAATACCTGCAAGCGGTGCGGCAGATGCACGTTATTTCGCGGCAAATTGTGGCGATGTTTGATAATTTTGATGTCTTACTTTTGCCAATTTTTCTACATCAACCCCCCGGAATTGCTGAGTGGGAAAATTTACCACCGGAAGAAGCGGTTAATAAGATGATTGCTTGGATTGCCCCTTCTCCGATTGCTAATGCGAGTGGTTTACCTGCGATTGCTTTACCCACAGGGGTTGATAGTCAGGGTTTACCCGTGGCAATTCAGTTAGTTGGTAAACCTGCTGATGAAATCACTTTGTTAGGTTTATCGGCACAATTAGAGGCAGCTAATCCTTTCGGTTTGATGGCTAATTTTAACTAGCAAGACTTTGGGTAAATTGGGGAATAGAAGCGATAAGTTTACGGGTGTAATCACTTTGGGGAGAGTTGATAATTTCGTTAGCTGTACCCATTTCCTCAATTTTACCTTTATTCATCACCATAATCCGATCGCTCATAAATCTGACGACACTTAAATCGTGGGAAATAAAGATATAAGTGAGATTAAATTCCTGCTGTAATTCTTTGAGTAAATTTAAGACTCCCGCTTGCACGGAAACATCTAAAGCAGAGACAGATTCATCACAGATAATAAACTGAGGATTTAAGGCTAAAGCGCGAGCAATACACACCCTTTGTCGTTGTCCTCCCGATAATTGATGGGGATAGCGATCAAACCAATTAGGATCAAGTTTAACTCGTTCTAATAAATATTCTACTCGTTGCCGTCGCTTTTGGGAATTGCCGCCGGTATGATGAATAATCATCGGTTCTAAAATTGCTTTACCGATGGATAAACGGGGATTCAGGGAGTTGTATGGATTCTGAAAAACTATCTGTAATTCCCGTCGCAGTAGTCTTAATTTTGGCTCACTTGGGTTTAATTTAGCCAGATTTTCTCCTCGGAAATAGATATCTCCAGAAGTGGCAGGAATTAAGCGCAGAATTGTCCTTGCTAAAGTGGATTTTCCGCAGCCCGATTCACCGACTAAACCGAGGGTTTCCCCCTGTTTAACGGCAAAACTGACCTGATCTACGGCATTAAAAAAGGTCTTTACTTGCCCGAAAACTCCCTTAACTGGAAATCTAACCGATAAATTTTCTACCGATAAAATATTCTCGTGATGTTGTAAACCTTCAATTCTGCTTTCTTCCTCTTGGAGAGTAATAAATTTAACTGCTGGTGGAGTAATTTCCTGTAATTCAATAATCTTACCTTGAGAGTCTTTTTCCACTCGTAAAAAATCGCTGACAGTGGGCAATTTTTCTGGACGAGAGTTTAAGCGAGGACGACAGGCAAGTAAACCTTTTGTGTAGGGATGTTGGGGATAATTTAATACTTCTTCTTTCGTTCCTTGTTCGACGATTTCTCCTTGATACATCACGACAATTTGATCGGCAATTTCGTTAATAACTCCCAGATCGTGGGAGATAAAAACCATTGACATTTCTCGATCGCTTTTACACAAATCTCGTAATAATCTTAATATTTCTGCTTGGACAGTCACATCTAAAGCGGTGGTTGGTTCATCGGCAATTAATAGGGTAGGATTACAAGAAATCGCCATGGCAATCATTACCCTTTGTAATTGTCCCCCCGATAATTCGTGAGGATAACGCTTGAGAATTGCTTCTTTTTGTTCCTGAATATAAGTTCTAATTTTTTCCCTGACATGACCCTTATTTTCTAAGGGAAAAGTTTCTATATACTTCTCCTCTAACTGTTCATCACTGGGTAATAAGCGCACTTCTTGCAGTAGAGAGATGGCTTGATTTTTTGCCTGTTCAGTGGTGACTTTTTGATGCAGTAAAATTGCTTCGGTGAGTTGAAACTCGATGTTATAAACTGGATTAAGAGAACTCATTGGTTCTTGGAAAATCATCGCCATTTCTCCCCCGCGATAATAACGCAATTCTTCTGGGGGAATAGATAATAAATCTACTGCTTGCATTGACTGACCTTTTGCCGGACGAAAGCAAATTTCTCCCCCGGTAATTTTTCCCGGAGAGGGAACCAGTCCCATGAGTGCAAGGGAGGTGACGGATTTTCCTGAACCCGACTCCCCCACACAACCGAGAACTTGACCTTTCTGCAAGCTAAAACTAATGTTATTAACGGCGACTGTTGTTCTTTTCTGATTAGAAAATTCAACGGTGAGATGGCGAACGTCGAGAACTTTGTTATCCATGGGTCTTTAAACAGAAAGACAGATTCGATTTACTTATAAATATAGCTTTTTCTGTTCCCAGTAGCTGGGTGCAATTAATTCG
>NZ_JASJFE010000399.1:0-1646 GCF_030067735.1 Microcystis sp. M53598_WE2
CTGGATTTTGATTTTTGGGACGAAATTTAGACTTGAGAGGGACAGAAACGGAGGAAGTGGCCATCGAACCTGAATTTTGTCGGGGGGGCTGGGAAGTAACCATTGGAGCGGCGATTAAACTTTGGGCTAGACTGTCGGCATAAGCCGTCATGTCTAAAGCATCCATTACCTCTTGAGCGGATTTGTAGCGATGACGGACAGAGACTTCCAGCATTGTTTTCAGGACTTTAGCAAACTGGGGACTCACCTTGACTAATTTTTCCCAGAGTAATTCACCTGTATTAATATCAACTTCGATCGCTTTAGGAGATTTGCCCGTGAGTAGATAGAGACAGGTAGCTCCCACCGCGTAGATATCACTAGCGTAAACGGGACGCATGGCCATCTGTTCGGGGGGGGCAAAACCTTGGGTACCCACGGCAAAATTAGTGAAAGCGGTTTGAGAATCGGCATTGGCCATGACGCTATTAACTTGATTTTTGACAGCCCCGAAGTCAATCAGAACCAATTTTCGGTCTGTTTGCCGACGAATTAGGTTAGCGGGTTTGATATCCCGATGAATTACCTTCTGTGCGTGGACATATTTCAAAATCGGCAAGAGTTCACTTAAAAACTGTTTGACTCCCGCTTCGCTAAACGGTCCGCGTTTTTTGACCTCTTGGTGCAGGTTATGACCTTTAACGTATTCTTGAACTAGATAAAACTCTTGATTATCTTCAAAATAGTCTAATAATCGGGGAATCTGCGGATGAACTCCCAGTTTTGCCAAGGTTTCCGCTTCTCGATCAAAAAGATCCTTAGCCATGCGAAAAACACTAGCATCTTTAGGGGGAGGTTGCAGTTGTTTGACCACACAGAGGGGCTTATCTGGTAGGGACAGATCCGATGATACAAAAGTTGCCCCAAACCCTCCTTTCCCCAAAATGCGTAGGGTTTGATAGCGGTCGTGCAGAAGAAGTTTTGAACCGCAACTCTCGCAGATTAACGCTGTCGGGGCGTTTTTTGGTTGAGTACAGTTGGGATTAAGGCAGTAGGTCATCTAGAATCACCAATTGACCGATACTTTTTTACTAACACACCTTAACAATGCACTTTAAGAGATTCTCCTCAAGGGGGGTATCTCCCAAAGTCTAAAACCAGAGGCCTCAGACAATCAAAGCGCCTGTAACGCCTTTTTTGTTTGACGCTCCCCGCTCTAAAGAGACGGGGATTCTTCGTTCATTGAGTCTCCGTTAGCAAGCAGGATTTCTCCAACCAACCAAGAGGGAATCTCTCCCGAAGCGTTTAAAGTTTGCGTGCGCCCCACGCTACTTAATCCCTTTTGCAAGATGTTTAAAGCGGCGTTTCTGTCTCGACAATCTGTGTATCCACAATGAGGACAAACATGGGTTCGAGTAGATAGCGACTTTTGGACTTTTTGTCCACAATTATAACAATTTTGAGACGTATTATGAGGTGAGACAGCTATAGTTAACTTGCCGTATTTGTCCACAAAATACTCTAGCCATTGCCTAAAAACAGACCATCCTGCATCGGTTATCGACTTCGCTAAATGACGATTTTTGACCATGCCTTTGATATTCAAGTTTTCATAGACGATTAAGTCGTTAGACTTAACTAAACGGAGTGCCACACTTTTGACAAAC
>NZ_JASJFE010000265.1:0-1702 GCF_030067735.1 Microcystis sp. M53598_WE2
AAACAGATAGCCCATCGCTTACATATTAGTGAATGGACTGTTGCTACCTATTTACGGCGAATTTTTGCCAAATTAGGGGTAGATAGTCGTGCCGCTATGGTCTATCGTTGTGCCTCTCTCATTCAACTGTTGCAATCAGATTTCGATGTTCAGGAATTAGCAACTATTTGATTAGCTAGTTTATAGGAGAGTGGGAAGCTTTTTTTCAGTGATCAGTGAACTGATAACTGATACAGCCTTTCCGATCAAGATGAAGTATAACCGAATGTGGTATTGACGACCGACTCCTGACTGCACGAAAAACTTTTTCGGTAAACCCGAAATAATCAAAGGGTGAGCATTGCCCACCCTTGCTAATTAAGCAGTTACTACCGGGGAAGCTAACCGTTTAAAGGTCAATCTTTCATCGGCCACATCGACAAAAATCGTGTCTCCCCCTTTGAACTCGCCGCGCAGAATTGCCTTAGCGATCGGAGTTTCCACATATCTTTGTACTGCCCGTTTTAAGGGTCGCGCACCGTACACTGGATCGTGACCAATTTCTGCTAGATAATCGAGGGCAATATCGGCAAGTTTCAGGGCTAATTTTTGTTCCATCAAGCGATCGCTGAGATTGGCTGTCTGTAGTTTGACAATCGATCGCAGTTGCGCTTTTTGTAAACTATGGAAAATGATCGTTTCATCGATACGATTGAGGAATTCGGGACGGAAACTATTCCGCATTGCTTCCATCACCCGCGCCTGCATTTCCTCGTAACGAGACTCATCACCAGCCACGTCTAAAATGTATTGAGAACCGATATTACTGGTCATAATAATGATGGTATTTTTGAAATCAACCAGATGACCTTGAGAGTCGGTTAAGCGCCCATCGTCAAGGATTTGTAACATAACGTTAAAAACGTCGGGATGGGCTTTTTCAATCTCATCAAAGAGGATGACAGAGTAGGGACGACGCCGGATTGCCTCGGTTAATTGTCCTCCTTCATCGTAGCCGACGTATCCCGGAGGCGCGCCCATGAGACGGGAAACGCTGTGTTTTTCCATGTATTCCGACATATCGATGCGAACTAGAGCCTCTTGCGTGTCAAAGAGATTGCGCGCTAAAGCTTTCGCCAATTCTGTCTTACCAACACCCGTCGGACCGAGAAAAATAAAGCTGGCCGTGGGACGGTGGGGGTCTGATAAACCGGCGCGGGAACGTTGAATCGCTTCGGCCACGGCTGTGACCGCTTCCTCTTGACCGATGACACTTTCGTGTAATTCCTCTTCCAGATTGAGGAGTTTTTCTTTTTCCGATTCGATCAATTTATTGAGAGGAATTCCCGTCCATTTCGAGATAATTTCGGCGATATCCGATTCGAGAACTTCTTCCCTTAATAAACTTTTACCGGTGGTTTGTTTGTCGGCCAATTGAGTTTCTAGGGCGGACATTTGCCGCTGCAGATCGGTTAATTTTCCGAACTTTAATTCCGCAGCACGATTATAATCATAATCTCGTTCTGCCTGTTGAATTTCTAGATTAACTTGTTCGATCGCTTCTTTAACCCCACGAACTTTATCGATAATCTCTTTTTCCCCTTGCCATTGGGCATTTAATCCCGATTGTTCTTCCTTGAGGTTAGCCAGTTCTTTTTCTAACTTTTCTAACCGTTCTCGCGAAGCTGGATCGTATTCCCGTTGTAGGGAAAGTTTTTCCATT
>NZ_JASJFE010000915.1:0-2408 GCF_030067735.1 Microcystis sp. M53598_WE2
GAATTTTCCCCCCAATCACTCCAATGGTCGGCACTTTTTGAGGTCAAAAAAGTCTAAAAGCCTTATCCACAAAGGTTTTTAGATTTATTCAGCAAGCCCTAAATAGCATTAAGTACCTAAGCAAAATTAATTACACATATCTAACCACCTCTTGCCTCTTGCCCCTTGCCTATCTTCACTAGGAAATTAATTTTGCACGACTACTTAACAGTGCTGTCCTTTCACTGATCACTGTTTACTGATAACTGATTACTGATAACTGATTTTGGTCACTGATTCCGGTATGATCTGAACAGGGAATCTAGTATCAAATACCTACTCAATCTAGCGTGAGACTCTTGCCGAACCTGTCAGCAGCAGAAATTTGTGGCGGCGGGGTGCTGCTGGATCCAGAGTCTGGTTTAATTACTACTATGGGTTAACAATTAGTCGTGTATTTAGAGGGAAACTATGGCCAATAAGCCAGAGCGCGTGGTTCTAATCGGTGTAGCTGGGGACTCCGGTTGTGGGAAATCTACTTTTTTACGTCGTTTGACCGATTTATTCGGGGCCGAGTTTATGACAGTGATCTGTTTAGATGACTACCATTGCCTCGATCGCAAACAGAGAAAAGAGGTGGGTGTCACCGCACTCAATCCGAAAGCGAATAACTTTGACCTGATGTATGAGCAGATTAAAGCTCTTAAGGGAGGTCAAGCCATTAATAAACCTATTTATAATCATGAAACGGGGATGATCGATCCCCCCGAAATCATCGAACCGAATAAGGTAATCGTGATCGAGGGACTGCACCCCTTATATGATGAACGAGTCCGGGCCCTATTAGATTTCAGCGTTTATCTCGATATTAGCGATGAAGTCAAAGTTAACTGGAAAATTCAACGGGATATGGCCGAGCGCGGTCACACCTATGATGATGTGATGGCGGCTATTAATTCTAGAAAACCGGATTTCAGTGCCTATATCGATCCCCAAAGACAGTACGCTGACGTGGTGATTCAAGTGCTGCCCACCCAATTACTTGAAGATCACGAAAGTAAGTTACTACGGGTCCGTTTAATCCAGAAAGAAGGGGTAGAAAACTTTGAACCCGCTTATCTGTTTGATGAAGGTTCCACCATCGATTGGCGGCCCTGCGGTCGTAAATTGACCTGCGCTTATCCCGGCATTAAACTCTACTATGGTCCAGATGGCTTCTTGGGGAATGAAGTGTCGATTCTGGAACTAGATGGTCAATTCGATAACCTCGAAGAAATGATCTACATCGAAAGCCATTTGAGCAAAACCGGCACTAAATACTACGGTGAAATGACGGAATTACTGCTCAAACACAAGGATTATCCCGGTTCTACCAATGGTACGGGTTTATTCCAAGTGTTAGTCGGTCTCAAAATGCGTGAAACCTACGAAAAACTAATGGCCGCTGAATCAAAAGTGGCAGCCCAAGTCTAGTTTCTAGTTTTGACCGAGCCGGCATCCTACCCGGGTAGGATGCCGGTTTTTTTAATCCACTAATCCCGATCGCAGGGCCAGCACTGCCGCTTGAGTCCGATCATCCACAGAGAGTTTATTTAAGATATTGCGGACATGGGTTTTCACCGTGCCGATGGTGATATAGAGTCGCTCGGCAATCTCGGCATTACTACAACCCGCAACAATCAGATCGAGAATTTCTCGCTCTCGTGCCGTTAGGGGGGCATTTTCCAGCAATTGGTGATATTCTCGGTCAACGCCTTGAATTATCACTGTTTTGGTCCCGGCAGCCGCACCGACGGGAACATTTTGGCGCACTTGTTGCAGAACAATATTGGCGATCGCAGGGTCAAGCCAATGATTGCCTTCGTGGGTGGAATAAATCGCCTCGATTAACTTATCAATGCTAATATCCTTCATACAGTAGGAATCAGCCCCAGCACTAAAAGCCGCTAAAACCTGTTCTTGGGTTTTGTGCATGGTTAGCATGAGGATTTTCGTGGCCAGGGGGTCTTCGCCCCGATTTTGTTGGAAGCGTCGCACTAACTCGATCCCATCGATCATAGGCAAACCTATATCGATGATCGCTACATCGGGTTTAGTCTCCTCTAGCAGTTTCAGTCCCTGTAATCCACTGATCGCTTCCCCTACCACTTGAATACCTTCCCGATGCTGGAGAGCCACCACTAAGCCCATGCGCGTTAAATCGTGATCTTCTACAACGATAACCCGCACTTTATCCATATTTTTTGACCAGTTTTGCCGAATTAGGCGATGATTTGCTAATTTTTGCTTTTCGATTATTAGAGCTGCTCCTTAACATTGACTTCACTCCCTTCCTCCTTCTCTGAATTCCGCTTTCTTATTCTTCATTCGGCAATCCCCTTTTTCCGGTTGATTTTATTGATACTTACTAAAAGCAGAGATGGCCAATA
>NZ_JASJFE010000218.1:0-1919 GCF_030067735.1 Microcystis sp. M53598_WE2
CCCTAAAATCCTAAAACCCTAAAACCCCAACACCTATTACCCAACCCCCATCACCCCATCACCTAACCCCTAACTCCCACTTAACTATTTTCATGTTCGATAATTTCTCAAAAAAACTCCCCTGGCAAAGTCTCAAACAAGCGATCGCTTTTTTCTTAACAATTATTGCTTTAACTCCAGTGGTTACAGCTTTAATTTCTAGTGTTAATCAGCCTCAAATCCAATCGAATATTCAACTGTATCAAACCAATATCAATCTACAAGCCACGACTCTCAGCAGCGATGCTGACCCTAATAGCGAGGAATTTGCTAATCTTAAATTAATTCAAACTTCCCTGATCGGTGAAGCTCCTTATACCACTGCCGAGGAACAGTATTTATCAGCCCAGAAAAGTGCCAAAAAAACAATCACCGAACTAGAAAAATCAGCAGTTAATCCCGAACAAAAAAAATCTCTTGAGCGCGAAATCAATTCCTTAAAAGATTTAGAGCTAAAATTAAGTCTCATTCAAGCTAGTCAAGGTGACTTGGATTCGGCACGGCAAATCTGGCAAGATATCAAGGAAAAATCAGAATTTAAGAACTATAAGCCTGCTATTTTGCGAAATGCGCTGCTGTTAGAGGGATTGTACAGTGACCCCCCCCAAATTGCTGCCGATGCTGAAGCGAGAATCGAGCGCAATTTTCAAGGATGGTTTCGTTATACCATTCTGGAAAAATTATATAGTCTCGAAAATCGTCAAGAGGATTTACTCGCTTTAGAGGAAGAACAGAGTGAAGTGGCGGCTAATGCGTTAATTAAACTAATTTTACTGGCTTTTTTGCCTCTTATCGGTGGTTTAATCGGTGTTGTGCTGTTGATCTTTTTATTAGTGCAGTGGCTTCTCCGTCAACAGCGATCGCTGCTCTTTTTAGATGATAGTCTCGCTTGGCAAACTAAGTGGGGAGGAGAAACCCTCTGGTGGGGAATAATTATCGGTTTCTTTTTCGTCGGACAAATTGTTTTACCGGTAATTTTCGTGATTTTATCGAGTTTCTTGAGTCTCAATCCCGAACAATTTAACCTAGAAGCTAAAGCAATATACGTTGTAGTTAGTTATTTAGCCTTAACAGTGAGCAGTTTATCGGTTTTATACCTAGCGATCAAGCCTTTTCGCCCTTTACCTCGCGATTGGTTTCGTTTTAACCTCTTTAGTCCTTGGCTTCTCTGGGGATTGGCTGGCTATTTCGTCGCTTTACCCCTCGTTATTATCGTTTCTTTGCTTAATCAACTAATTTGGCAAGGACAAGGGGGCAGTAACCCGCTGCTGACTTTAGCTCTAGAATCCCAGAATACCTTCGCTTTACTCTGTTTTGCCTTTACTGCTTCCCTTGCCGCTCCTTTTTTCGAGGAAATTGTCTTTCGCGGCTTTTTACTAGCTTCTTTGACTCGTTATCTACCCGTCTGGGGTGCAATTGCTCTTAGTAGTTTGATTTTCGCCCTGGCTCACCAAAATTTGTCAGAAGTGCTGCCTTTAACCGTCCTAGGTTGTGTTCTTGGCTTTGTTTACACCCGATCGAAAAATTTATTATCCTCGATGTTGGTTCATAGTCTCTGGAATGGTGGCACCCTGTTAAGTTTATTTTTATTAGGCAGCGGTGCAGGTTAGGTATCTGAACTATTCAGCGAATATTTTTTAAGGAAGCCTTGTTTGTCGATTGTACCCGATAACGGCTAGTTCAAAAATCGATACAACTACCTCGGGGGAAGGCTTTCGTGATTTTTCTTGGGGGAAAGTTCAGCTATAAGAGCCAATGACTCAAATCTCTATCAATCAACTGACTTAACTGCTGTATTTCTGGAATGAACTCCTGCTGTAAGGCTTTATGGATATCAATGGGCAGTTTTTTCTCGTCTTTGGATAGGACTTGCTTGTTCG
>NZ_JASJFE010000587.1:0-1086 GCF_030067735.1 Microcystis sp. M53598_WE2
AGTTTTATTGCAAAAAAAAAGTTTTTTTGACAAAAAGCACAAAGTGTGATAAGAAACGAACGTATTTCTGGCTGCCAGTAGTTATTGCAGAGTGGGAGTTGGGGAGAAGGGAAAAGAGAGAAGGGAGTAGGGGAATTATGAATTATGAATTGGGGAGATGGGTGATGGGGAGATGGGAAGTGTCGTGAAGTGAAGTCCAAAAGATCAACAGGCTCTAAAATGATAACAAGTGAGACCTCTAGGGAAAGGAAAATAATCATGAAGCCGAGAGAGACAATTAAAGTCTTAATTGCCGAAGATCACGAGCTAACTTGTTTAGTAATCAAGACTTTAATTTCCCAGCAGCCGCATTGTCAGGTGGTGGGAATTGCTGTTAATGGTCAACAGGCTATCGCATTGGCGAAAATTTATCAACCAGATGTAATTATTTTAGATGTACGGATGCCTGTCTTAAATGGACAGAGCGCCGCTATTCAGATCAAACAATTCGACCCTTATGTCCGCATTATCGCCTATAGTTCCTTGGCAAATCTTCCAATGGAAAAAAATAATCAAACTACAGCCTTTGATCTATACTGCCCTAAAGATATATCTTCCCAAGATCTGATCAAAGCGATCGATGACTTGGGAAAATTAGCACAATCGGACAAATCTCAATTCCGTCGGGTCGGATAGTTAACTAAGTTTTTCTTCAGGAAAAGTTGCTTGAAACTCATCGAGTAATTCATCCAACTCCTCAAGAGCTTGATTAACATCTAATCTCAGACCCCCAATGTCGGGTTTATCGCGCAATTGCAGTAAATAATCCCGTTTATTGGCCATTTGTTGCACTTTATCGATCAAGCTGGTTTTATCCATAATTCACCCTCTGGTACTGACTGCGATTATATATCAGTCAGCCCATATCAGTGAACAGTGATCGGTGAACAGTGAACAGCCAGTGATCACTGGTAACTAGATCTCCCGCAAAAATCAAAAATCTTCTCTTGGGTGAGCAGACAGTAAACTCCGAGACAGGAGGAGAAAAAAGACAATAGACAGCTAACTGATAACTGATAACTGATAACTGATAACTGATAACTGATA
>NZ_JASJFE010000913.1:0-2742 GCF_030067735.1 Microcystis sp. M53598_WE2
GCTGGATAGTAAAAAAAACATAATCACCTTTTAACCAAGTAAAATTTTCTTCAGGTAAGTAAAACCCTTGTCGGAATAATTGAGGATGAAGGAAATTAGCTAAATAACCGGCAAAACTTACCCGCTTATTCAACTGGGCAAATATTTGATAACTTCCCTCTATTATATTGGCAAATTTGCCTGTTAGTAAAATTTCTTGCGAACTTAAATATTCTCTTTGCAAAGGATCGGGAGGATGACCTTTTTCCAAATTTCTATAGGGTAAGCAACCATAATAATTAGGAGGTACATAAATTAACTCTGGGATATTTGTGTTGAAAAAAATGAGATTTTTTTCGCTTAAAATATCATTTCTAACCATAAATAAATTGATCCCTTGACTATCAGCATAAATCAGGGAATAACCCTTCTTATCTGCTAAATTTTTCCAAGCTAAAATACTAGCTCCAAAATAATTTGTTCCATCCCAACAACGCTGAGTAGAGTAGGGGACAACCTTATCTTCTTTGGGTGAGTGGGAAGAATTGTATTCCACTACTACCACTCGCGGTTGATAGATTGTTTCTAAACTAAACCAGAGATAAAAATCATTACCGTCCACATCAATAGAAAGCAAATCGAACTCGTGGGGAACCTGATACTTGATAAAAACTTGATTGATATTTTCGGCAGTAATTAACTCTTGATAGAGATGAAGTTCTGGGTTACTATAATCCCTATCTAACTGGATACCATGACAGTCATAAACTTCTCGCAGATAACGCGTATTGCATTCTCTGCCATCTTCGACCCCAATTTCCACATAATAGCGGTTGGTAAAACCAATGAGAGCAAAAATATGCTCAATCACACCATCTTCTCCATTCTGGGAGAAAACTTTTTTCTCGAAAGATTGTAAATTGATGACTGTCATGGTTAAAAATATCCAGTTTCTAGATACATCCAGATAGTATTTACTAAATACCTAGTTTTTGCAATGTTAGTAAACGTTCTTTACTAAACTGCTCGTACACTGTTTTCAGATGAGTAATATTTTCCTCCTCTGTTTCCAAAGTTTTCCCATCTTTAACCACTTTTTTGCCTTGACTTGCCAAAATTTGCCAAACAAATTGTACTGCATCTTGGTTAGAGGATTTAGCCAAGAGGAATAATTGTTCTAAACGATTGACCACTACTCCAGTACCAATCAAAGGAGAAGCTAAAAAGCTTAATTCCTCACTATAGACTGCTTTCGCTTTCACTGCATTATTAAAAGCATCAGTAGATGGTTTCCGTTGTTGGCAAGTTTGCTCATCCACAGCAGGATGAATATAGCCAATACCAGTTAAAATCATAAGAGCTTGGTAAAGACCATTTAAGTTAATATTTGAGGTTTTGGGATGATTTTGCAGTTGCTGTAAAGTTTGGGGATATTCCGCCAAAACCTGACAAATTGGCTGATAAACTGCCTCCTGTAACTTAACTTCTCCCATGGGAAACTGCTGCTCGAACTTGATATTTGCGGGATTAACCAGCAGAGCAAACCGGGTTTCTTGTAGTTGTTTAAGCTGTTCTTGGTTGGTTAAACTTAAGGAGCCTCGAATAAAAATATCACGGCGAAATTGATTGTTAAGAAAGAAATCTCGCACCACTTCCCGATAGATTGGGTCGCTGATTTTGGCTAATTTCTCTTGAGCTGCTGGGGAGAGATTGACCGCATCAATATGGTCATTAATATGGGCAGAACCCACATATTTAAGTTTCGCATCCTCTAATTCTTTCGCTACTTCATCGAAGTAAAAAGAATTCCATTCCTGATTAAAATACTCGTGAGCTAAATAATAACGATTTTGTTCCTTCAGGCGCTCGTAACGATTTTTTAAAATTGGATTTTGGGCAAAATAACTAGCATTAGCTTCTAATAATTCTCCTGTAAAATTAAGTGCCTGTTCAATGCGGGTTAAAATTGGTTCGGAACTGTGTTGACCATGACGTAACATTAAAGCTTGCATCGGCATCGCTGCTGACCAACCCGGAAGGGCATTATAGGAGATATAAACTAATCCCCCTACCTTGAGATTGCGGAGCATAAAATTAACTATTGCTTGGCGATTTTTGGCACTAATCCAGCTATAAATTCCGTGCAGGCTGATGAAGTCAAATTGAGGTAAATCTCGCTCTAAAAATTCCTCAAAACTATCATCAAAGAAAAGAATATTCTTCATTCCCGCCTTGGCCGCTAAATCTCTAGCCGTGGCGATATGGCTAGGATTGAAATCATTGGCATAAAATTGGGCGTGGGGATAGGTAGCCGCTAGAATATTCGTGGTAAAACCCTGACCACAGGCCAGTTCACAATAGGTAAATTCTTGGCTGGAATCGGGGGGTTGAATCGATTTAATCAGAGTGGCTAAACCTAATTTTAGGGGACTTAACTCGCCGTAAAAACCGCTAGTGTAGTTAACTTCCAATACATATCCTTCTGTCCAACTCATAGATTTTCCTCAAATATAATGACAATTCCTAAAATTAAGACTTGATTATACAGGAAAAGAGCCATGTCCCCTAGATTTTTGTGGGTGACAGCAAGGAGAAAAAATTATACAATGCCTATTAATACTAGAGTATTAACCGTTTAGCCAAACAATTCGGCAACTGCCAATAAACCCTAGAAGCGAGATTTCTCGTGAAAACTGACAGTCTCTTTTACCAAATCTTCCTGCGCTTTCCCGACAGTTTCTTTGACTTAATCGGACAACCGCA
>NZ_JASJFE010000447.1:0-1674 GCF_030067735.1 Microcystis sp. M53598_WE2
GACCATCCCCAATATATTTTCCGTTCCCCATAATACTCTTTAAGAATTGCATAACTGACAATCTCAAAAACTCTAGCATCAATGTTTGGTCTGAGTAAACTCCGAATAAATTCAATGGCTTTCTGGGGATCTTGCTGTTGAATATCAATCATCTGTTGACAATAGCTGATAAATTGATTAAATGCTTTTTGTCTTGTTTGCACATAGGCATCAATTATATCTATAATTACCAGGGCAATATTAACTTGATTACCCTCTAGAGAAAACTTAATTAAATTCTCATTAATCCAGTATCTATTGGTTTTAACATCTCTAATTATCGGCAGATAAGATAAAGTGGGAAAATACTTGTTAAATTCCTGATTTAATCGATGATTGAGAGCATGATTTTGTAATTTATTGCCAAAAGGAAGCTCCCTTTGCCTGCGAAAAAGTGTCATATACTGAGCGCCTTGATACTCGTCGTATCCATCCTTAAGATGAAACTCATTATTAATATAGTCTTCCACTAAAACATAAATGGCATAATGGTTAGCCAATCCTGCTCGGGATTTAGAACCTCGATTAGCGGCTCTAGTTTTAATGTTCAAATATTGCAATAACTCACTAGCATTTAAAATGCTATTTCCCTGATTGGGAAAGTAATTATCGATAATTTTAATAATTATCTTGGTGAATTCATGCTTGACTATCGACATCGAAAAGACTCTCCTGTACAAAGTTAGATTCTTGTTTATTTTCGCTTTTTCTACTATAGCTTTTTTGAGGTGGTAGTAACTTTTCTTCCTTGTATTCTTGCCATCCGAGAATCCGTCGAAGACCAATTTTTAAATACTCCTCTTGCGATTCTATACTAATAGAAATTCTTCCCAAACGTTTAGCTACAGCTGCAGCTGTAAAAGTTCCTGCAAAGGGATCAAGCACAATTCCACTCTTGTCAGTGCTGGCCAAAATAATTCTTTCTAGCAATGATTCAGGTTTTTGTGAGGGATGATTTTCGTATTCATCCATGCGATATCTTACCCTAGGGAAATACCAGACATTGCCCGGTACTTTCTCTGTATTGTATTGACTCGGAATCGCTTTTCTATAATCAATTAGTTTTCGTTTTGCTCCGGTTTTTGCTTCTATCTTAATATCCTTTGAATTAAAAGTGTAATTATTTTTATCTTTCACACAGTGAAGTATTGGTTCATACATCGAACCAAAGTATTTTGTTGCTTGTACTCCTGAACTATCATAATGCCAGATAATGCGACTAAGAATCGTCATTTTTTGTCTTAAGTAAAGATCAAAGTAAGGCATTGCTTGAGTGCTGGCCATAACATATAATGTTCCCTGGGGTTTCAAGATACGAAGACACTGATCAAGAATTTGATTTGCCCAATTTATATAATCATTTTCCGATTCCCATTTGTCGTAAAAATCGGCAAAGTGCTTACCTATATTATAGGGAGGATCGAGAAAAATTAGATCTACAGAATTAGAGGCAATCTCACTGGATAAAATCGGCAAAGAATCACCATGAAATATAACTTGCTCATCAGCTTCGTATCGTTTAAACATGATCATTTTTTCAATTTAAAGTAGTTAGATTTTTACTAGGAAATGTCTCAATTTTTAACCTCCTTAGCAATTAGGATAATTGACAGACTTTCTCATAAAGATGAAGTA
>NZ_JASJFE010001028.1:0-1964 GCF_030067735.1 Microcystis sp. M53598_WE2
ATCCCCGCATGACTCGCCGTGCCACCGCCGCTAATTGGTTGTGCTTTTATGCGTTAAAATAGATCAGGAAAGTTATTTTATCAAGCTTCTAGCATGGTCACTATCCCTGTCAAGTCCTCCTCTCATCCCCTAGCATCCTATATTGATCGTCTCACGGCTGGGGAAGCATTGTTAAAAGATACTCCCCAGAATTTGATCGAGGTAGTGGGTATCCTGAAAAGTTACGGAGTGGTGTTAGATGCTTATTCCAAAAATTTAATTTATATTGCGGAAAATCAGTTTTTGGTTTTTTTCCCCTTCTTTAAATATTTTAATGGTCAAGTATCTTGGCAGAAATTACTACAACACTGGTGGCATAATCGCATTAATTTTGAGTATGCTGAATACTGTATGAAAGCCATGTTTTGGCATGGTGGGGGTGGTTTAGATAGTTATGTAGATAGTGCCGCTTTTCGGGAAGTGACAGCCAAGATTATTCAGTCCAAATTTAGGAATAATCCCCTAGTTTTAATTTTAAATAAAGCCTTTCCTGAATTTTTGCCAGAACAAATGCGGATGATGGCCTACTATAGCGGTTTAGGTCAATTTTGGCGAATTATGGCCGATACTTTTTTAAGTTTATCCGATCTCTACGATGCTGGAAAAATTACCAGTATTCCCGCAGTGGTGGCACACATTAAGAAAAATTTAGTCGATAATGCTAGTCAAGCAATTGTCTATCAGGTAAAAATCAAAGGACAAACCTATGATCTGATCCCCAAATCGGCAGGATTAACCTTTCTTGCAGATACGGCAATCCCCTACGTTGAGGCGGTTTTCTTTCGCGGAACACCTTTCCCCGGTACAATTTCCTATAATGCCCAAGCCTATCAAATTCCCTACGATCAAGGAATGTTTGCCTATGGTGCTTTGTATGCGGATCCTTTACCCATCGGAGGTGCAGGGATTCCTCCCACACTATTAATGCAGGATATGCGTCACTTTTTACCAGATTATCTGCACGACATTTATAAAAAGAGTTTTCGTCAAGAAGAAGATTTATTAGTCCAGATCTGCGAAACTTTTCAAAAGTCGATGTTTTGTGTAACAACGGCAGCCATTCAAGGATTAGCACCTTACCCTTTAACTACCACAGATTTAAAAGAACAAAAAGCCAATCGCATCTATCTAGAAGCATGGATGAATCGCTTTGTCAAGTCAAGATTAGAAGCGGTAAATCAATAATTATTCTGCCGATAAATCCGTAGTTTTTGCAGTCAACAAACCCCCTTACATTTATGTCAGATATTAACGTCCAACTTCAGGATATTTTAGCTCAATTGCAATCTTTAACCGAACGGGTTGCCCTCATCGAAGCGCGGCAGATGTTAGTACCAGACATCGAGCGCTATGGTAAATTACAGCAATTCCTAGCTGAGGGGAACTTTAGGGAGGCAGACGCAGAAACTCTCCGAGTTATCCTCGAAACTGCCGGCAGAACCCGCGATACTTTAACCCCAGAGGATATGATGCGGTTTCCCGTTAATGTGATTCGGGTACTCGATCGCCTTTGGAAAAATTATAGCGGCGATCATTTCGGTTTTAGCAATCAGGTGAAGTTATATTTTGCCGCCGGCGGTAGTATTAACACCCTGCGTACCCAAGACGCGGAAACGATTAGAAAATTTGGGGAATTGGTAGGATGGCGCGACAAAGATGAGTGGCGTATCGATGATTATGATCACTGGGATTTTAGTCTCGCAGCTCCTGAAGGCTGTTTTCCCGCTCTCTGGTGGAAGTCTCCCTACGGGTTAAAAATGGTGACTTTTTGTTTTACTCGCCTGATAGAGTGCGATTTATAGGCAATGAAAGGGATTATCGGCTATTTTCATCGGAAATTTTGGGTCTGAAACCCCGCCGTTCTAGGTTGGCTTTACGTTAGAATTAAAAGGCCAGTCTCGAAAACCAAGTGGACGGCGCAGCAC
>NZ_JASJFE010000594.1:0-5243 GCF_030067735.1 Microcystis sp. M53598_WE2
ATCGTAAAACTGAGAGCCATGATTTTACCTAATCCAGACATATCATCCACACCGCTCGATGTATTTATTTCTTACTCTCACCGGGATGAGAAACTGCGGGAAACTTTGGGACTTCACCTCGCGTCATTACAAAGACAGGGAGTGATTAAATCATGGCACGATCGCAAAATTAGTGCTGGAACAGAGTGGAAACAAGCCATTGATGAAAATCTCAATTCAGCCGAGATTATTCTGTTGTTGATTAGTGAAAACTTTATCGCTTCTGACTACTGTTATGATCTTGAAATGGAACGGGCGATTGCACGGCATGATGCGGGGGAGGCGCGGGTGATTCCGATTATTTTGAAGCCGGTGGATTGGAGTGGTGCGCCTTTTGGTAAGTTGCAAGCTTTGCCAAAAAATGCCAAGCCTGTGACGACTTGGAGTAATCGGGGTGAGGCGTTTTTAAATATTGCTAAGGGGATTCGCCACGCGGCAATGGAAATGGCGACAGTGTTAACTGATAAACAGCCTACTGTCTTGCCAGAGCCTCAACAATCCGCAAAAGCCACTGAGATGCCAACGCAATCGGAACCCCTCAAGCCAACAGTTACTCCAGACAAGATACAACAGGAAATTAGCTTGGAATCTCCAGAAGGACAAGTTAGCATTGACTCTCGCTTTTATATTACTTCCCCTTACGAAGAACGGTGCTATGAGGAAATTCAAAAGCCTGGCTCCCTGATTCGGATTAAATCGCCCCACAATATGGGCAAATCGTCCCTGATGGCGAAGGTACTTGCCCAAGCATCTCAACTAGGCTATCGTGCGGTAACGATCGATCTGGAACAGACCAATCAAAAGTTCTTTGACGATCTCGACAAGTTCATGCAGTGGTTTTGTGCGTCGGTGGGTAAACCACTAGGAGTAAGGGTCAAGATTGAAGAGTATTGGGATGATATTTTTGGAGCGAACGATAACAGTACGGATTATTTTGAGAAGTATTTATTAGAGGGGGACGATCGCCCGTTGGTGTTGGCGATCGATAACTTTGATCGCATCTTTAAATACGCAGATATCGAGACGGATTTATGCGGATTATTGCGCGGCTGGCATGAAAGTTCCAAGATTAAAAAACTGTGGCAGAAATTGCGGCTGATCATCGTCCATTCTCAAGAGTCCTATGCCCAACGGGATATCAATCAATCGCCTTTTAATGTGGGGTTGCCCATCGAATTGGGAGAGTTTACGCCTGAACAGGTACAGGAGTTGGTAGCACGGCACGGATTAACTTGGACAGAGGGGGAACTCGAACAATTTATGGGGTTAATTGGAGGGCATCCCTACATGGTGCGCTCGGCACTCTATCACATTGCAGCGGGGGATCTTTCTTTGGCGGAATTTTTGCGGACGGCTCCCACAGAAGCGGGAATTTACAGCGATTATCTGCGGGGACATTTGAAGACTTTGGAAGATTATCCTGAACTGGGGGCAGCCATGAAATTGGTTATTACTTCTGAAGCGCCGGTACGTTTGCGGTCTGAGGAGTCGTTTAAACTGGACAGTATGGGATTAGTGGTGCGGGTTGATAATAATGTGAAACCTCGCTGCGATCTTTATCGTCAGTATTTTTGCGATCGCTTGGGAGGAAATTAAATAAAAACACTTTATTGTAAACTAGATTTGGCGATTAGAGATGTGATTTATAATTCATTTTTTGAAGAGCCAATCGGACAAATTTTAATCGAAGATGAAAATCTCAAGTTTATTGTTTTTGATGCTGAAAAGGAGGTCATTTCGCAATGGAAAAATTAGATCAGTATCGTCATATTATTAAATCGGTTTTGATTCCTTATACTGAAATCCCTTATTCTCACGGCGAATTGATTTGTAAGCCGATTTTTGATGAAGTTCGAGATAGCTATCTTTTGATGACGCTCGGATGGGATCGCAAAACTCGCGTGCATGGCTGTTTAATTCATTTGGATATTATCAACGAGAAAATCTGGGTACAACGAGATGAAACCGAAGACGGAGTAACCCATGAGCTAGTGGCAGCGAGTGTTCCCCAGCAGGATATTGTCCTCGCTTTTCATCCGGCGGATGTACGCGGTTACACGGGCTACGCGATCGCCTAACCTCTTAGAAAACGGGTTTCTTAAAGAAATCCGTTTTCTGGGACATATTTTTAGCAATTTGGTATCAGATGACAAACCCAACTTCCTCGACTCCTTTTAGCTATCAAGTAGGCGGGAGCTTACCTGCCGAATATCGTGGGTATGTAGAGCGACAGGCCGATCGCGAATTGTACGATCGCCTGAAATCAGGAGAATATTGTTTTGTCTTTAACTCGCGGCAGATGGGCAAGTCTAGTTTGCGGGTGCGGGTGATGCAGAAGTTAGCGGCAGAGGGGGTGGCTTGTGCGGTCATTGACCCGCAAACCCGGGGAACCAGTTTGAGCGAGGATCAGTGGTATGCCGGAACCATAAAACGCTTGATCGATGATTTGCATTTACAAGAGAAAATCGATTTTTCGAGTTGGTGGAAGGATCTGGCGGCTCAGTCGATTTCGGCGGTCGAACGCTTTACTTATTTTATCGATCGCGTATTGCTGGCAGAACTCTCGCAAGATGTCGTCATTTTTGTCGAAGAAATTGATAACCTGCTCAGTCTCAAGTTTGATACCGATGGTTTTTTCATTCTGATTCGCTCTTTCTTTGAGCGGCGGGCGGAAGATCTGCGTTATCGGCGGCTGACTTTTGCGTTTTTAGGGGTGGCAACACCTTCCGATCTGATTGTCAGTAAGCGTAGTTCGGCGTTTAATATCGGTCGGGCGGTGGAGATGAGTGGCTTTCAACTCCAGGAAGCTCAACCTTTGATGCAGGGTTTGGTGGGCAAGGTGGACGATCCGCAGGCGGTGCTGCAAGCGGTGTTGTATTGGACGGGGGGACAGCCGTTTTTGACGCAGCGGGTCTTGAATTTGGTAGTGCAGGAGGCAGATTTGCGCCTATCGCCCCCAGATTTGGTGGCGCAGGTGGTGACGAGCCAGCTTATCGATAATTGGGAGGCGCAGGACGTGCCGCCGCATTTGAAAACGATTCGAGACAGGATTTTACGCAGTGACGAACGGCTGCGGGGGCGACTGCTAGGGATTTATCAGCAAGTTTTGGATGCTGAACCCCCCCCTCTCTCATCCAGAAAGGAAGGGGGGATCATTGCCGATGAGAGCTATGAGCAAATACAACTGCGGCTGACGGGTTTGGTGGTGAAGCGAGAGGGCAGGTTGAAAGTCTATAACCCCATCTACGCGCAGGTGTTTAATGGGCAGTGGGTGGCTCGCGCTTTGGCGGATTTGCGTCCGGGGTTTTATGGGGAGGCGTTTAAGGCTTGGCAGGAGGCACAAGAGGAGCAGAAAGAGTCGTTTTTGTTGCGGGGACAGGCGTTAAGAGATGCGGAGACTTGGGCAAAAGGAAAGCGTTTGAGTAAAGAAGATGAACGCTTTTTAGATGATAGCCAGGATGTCGAAAAACGGGATATGGAAAGGCGATTGGCGGCGGAAACGGAAGCGAATCAGATTTTGACGGCGGCGAGGGAACAGGCGGAAACAGAATTAGAAACAGCGAACCAAGCATTATTAGAAACAAGGGAGGAATCCGATAGAATCATCAAAAAAGCCAATCGACGGAATAAGCTTAGTTTGTTGGGGGCATTGGGAGCTATTGTCATTGCTGCTATTGCCGTTCCTATTTCGATAAAGGCAACGACTAATTTCAGGGTTGCCCAAACCAATATCACAAAACTGAACGGCGACAAACTGAGATTATTAGCAGACCAAAGGAAGTTACAGCAAGACAAAATTATTTTAGATAGCAATTTGCGCCAGACGAGGGGAAAGGAAAAATTAGCCCAGAAAAATCTCTCAGTAGCGCGAGGAAAGCTAAAGGATGCCGATCGCAAGTTCCAGCAGGCACAAAACCAAGCGCGATCGGCCCAGCAGCAATACCTACAAGCACAGGAACGGGTACTGGTAGCCTCGGCGCAGTTGGCTCAAGTCAACCGAGATAGGGCAGCCACAGAACGGGATAAGGTGGCAGCAGAGCAGCAGTTCCGACTTGCCGCAGCCCAGCAGCAAAAGGCAGAAAGGGCGGCGCGACAGGCAGAGATAGCGTTGCAACAGGCGCAGGAAACACGGGATACGATCCTTGCGGTCAATCGGTTAGAGCGGTCGGGTGAGGTTGCCTTAAATAACTTTCAATTTGGACAGATCCCAGCATTGGTAGAGGCGATCCAAGTTGGAGAAGCGGCGAAGGCATTGGCACAGAAAAAGGGACGGGCGGGGTTTGCGGCAAATCCCCTTTACGCGCTGCAAACGATGCTAGATACCGTAGAAAATCGTGCAGGGCAACCTTGGCAGCACCAAACCCTCTTGGCTCATCAAAACACTGTCATAACAGCCGCCTTTAGCCCGGACGGCAAGCGCATCGTCACCGCCTCAGAAGACAACACAGCGAGGGTGTGGGATGCCGAGACGGGAAGAGAAATCGCCTCCCTCAACGGCCATCAAAGCACTGTCAGGACAGCCGCCTTTAGCCCAGACGGCAAGCGTATCGTCACCGCCTCCGATGACACGACAGGGAGGGTGTGGGATGCCGAGACGGGAAGAGAAATCGCCTCCCTCAACGGCCATCAAAGCACTGTCTGGACAGCCGCCTTTAGCCCGGACGGCAAGCGTATCGTCACCGCCTCCTGGGACAACACAGGGAGGGTGTGGGATGCCGAGACGGGAAGAGAAATCGCCTCCCTCAACGGCCATCAAAACTATGTCGGGACAGCCGCCTTTAGCCCGGACGGCAAGCGCATCGTCACCGCCTCCTGGGACAACACAGGGAGGGTGTGGGATGCCGAGACGGGAAGAGAAATCGCCTCCCTCAACGGCCATCAAAACTATGTCTGGACAGCCGCCTTTAGCCCAGACGGCAAGCGCATCGTCACCGCCTCCGATGACACGACAGGGAGGGTGTGGGATGCCGAGACGGGAAGAGAAATCGCCTCCCTCAACGGCCATCAAAAAGCTGTCATAACAGCCGCCTTTAGCCCGGACGGCAAGCGCATCGTCACCGTCTCAGAAGACAAGACAGGGAGGGTGTGGGATGCCGAGACGGGAAGAGAAATCGCCTCCCTCAACGGCCATCAAAGCACTGTCAGGACAGCCGCCTTTAGCCCGGACGGCAAGCGCATCGTCACCGCCTCCTGGGACAACACAG
>NZ_JASJFE010000961.1:0-2342 GCF_030067735.1 Microcystis sp. M53598_WE2
CACCACAATAGCATTAGCGATACCATCGGTAGAAATAATCTCATAACCGAAACCATTACCTTTATGTTGGTGTCTAGCTTTGTGTTTAAACAAAGTTTCTAAATACTGATTAGAGAGATAATATTTAACGCTGACTTCCTTTTCTTCTAGGATATCTTTGAGACAAGTTTCTTGATGGGTTGGTTGGGGATAGGAAAAATGGTAAATATTTAAATCTTCTCGAAAACCGACGATAAAAATTCGGGGACGGTTTTGAGGAACCCCAAAATATCTGGCATTTAAAATCTGGGGACTAGGGACAAAATAATGCAAATCCTTTTCTAGTATATCTAAAATAGTTTTTAAAGTTTTACCTCGATCGTGGTGGACTAAACCCTGGACATTTTCTAAGATAAAAGCTTTCGGTTTCTTTTCGTGTAGTATCCGGGCAACTTCAAAAAATAAGGTTCCGCGTGCATCTTCAAAACCGTGTTTTCTGCCGGCGATACTAAACGCTTGACAGGGAAACCCGCCGCACAGTATATCATGATCGGGGACAGTTTTTGCCTCTAATTTTCTGATGTCTTGATTATCGGGTAAATGACCATAGTTAGCCAAGTAACCCTTTTGGGAGTGAGGATCGATTTCCGAGGAAAAAACGCATTGACAACCGAGATTCTCTAGGGCGATTCTAAATCCTCCTACACCGGCAAATAAATCAATAAAAGTCCACATATTTTATCTATTCTAAGCTTTAGTTTTGATCCCTGAGACGATATTAAACCGGCTATCTTAGATTTTAGTATAAATGCTCGAATCTTTCTCGCCACTTCCCCCCGCAACGCGCACGAAGTGGTCTCCCCACTCCCCTATCTCCCCATCTCCCCTGTCTGCGTAATTTTTTTCTCCCAAATACTAAACAGATTGGTGTTACAAGTGTAGGATAAGAAAGATACCTTTAACAAGCATAACCTAGAAACCATGACCTCTTCTGCTCTTTTTATTTTTACCTCATGCCTATTTTTACCATTTTTGAACCCTCGAAAATTAATTATGCAACAGGTCCACTGTTAATCCAGTGAGAGTCAAGCATAAACAGCGATAGCATTGAGCGAATAATAACTATTCTTGAGTACCTAACAGCATTTTTCTTGATTCATGGCAGGCATACTACTCCCCTCTCCCTTTCTGGGAGAGGGGTTGGGGGTGAGGGTAATTAACTATTTCTGCCATTACTTTAGAAAAATGGTATAAGCAAAATTAATTATACATCTAAGCCGTCAGTGGAACGCTTTTTGCTGTGATCAGTAAACAGTGAACTAAAAACTTAAATCTGATCCCTGATAGCTGTCTCCCGTCTCGGAGTCTCCCGTCTCGACTAGGAAATTAATTTTGCACGACTACTTATAAGTAGCCGACAATAAATTTTCTTTTACCTGTTAGCTGCGGTGAAAAAATGGGAATACTAAGGGATGTAGTGGGTTGTACAGTCTTTACTGGCTCTATTCCATGTCATTAGCAAACAAGAAACTTCAGACCAAGCTGCCTTCCTTTGCCCAAAAGTTAGTGCAATCGGGTTATACTACCCTAGAGGAAATCGAGCGCGTCATGGCTGATGAATTAACTTTACCCTCCCTCTGTGCTGCCAATAATCCTGAGATTCCCTCGGATGTTTTCGGGAGAATCGAAGCGATCGAGCAGTTATTACAGGCTCTCAACCGTGAATTACAGTCACTAAAGCGGGAAATTAGCCTAAATTCGCCCACAGCTTCCCCTGAGAGCGCAAATCCGACTATTCTCGACCAGGAGTTGCCTGATTTGACTAATCCAGTCCTTCCTTCCCGAAACTGGTCATCGGACAAAGAAACGATCTTTTCCGCTGCCCCTGTTTATGAGGAGTTAACCGACCCCGGCGATTGGGAACAGTTAAAACGGCAACTAGACCAGAATCAAGACCTGATCGCCTCCTCGCAAGTCGATACTTCTTTTCCTTCCGTCCTCGATCCTTGGTCCTAGTCGGGTAAAATGCTGGGGAAAAGAATTAAAATTTAACCTGGGCAATATTTGAGGACTAAAAAGTAATGACCACAGAATTAGAAACCAAAAAAGTTACTCCTACTCGCTGTTTGGTTGGTGCGGCAATTTCGGCAGCATTGGGGACAATTCTCTATTATCTCACAGCAGCGATCGGTCATTCTTTTTACTCAAAACCAATGGTTGCTCACAGTCCGATCGCCTTGAGAATTGGCAGCGCTGTCCGCACTTTAGTTTTTGGTTTAGCTTCTCTAGGAACCTTTATTTTTGCTTTTGTCACCATTGGTTTAATTCTTTTGGCTATCCAATTACTGCTTAAACGCCCTCAA
>NZ_JASJFE010000126.1:0-1444 GCF_030067735.1 Microcystis sp. M53598_WE2
CGCTGAAATAATCTGGCAGCTGCCTGACAAGCGATCGAGGTATGATGGTGGTCGTTGTTCAGATCGTGAGGATGATGAGTAAAGATAATATCTGCCTGAGTTTGCTGGATGGCCTGCTCGATAAACTGCACTAGCTCTAGATGGGGAATCTTATTAAATTGTATATTCGGAAAATTACCCAAAATTGGGCTTTTAAAACCAATTATAGTTTTAGATGCCTTAATATCTTCCAATAAATCCGGCAAATCGGGACGCTGACGGCGGGCATCCACCTGACCAGATAAGATACAAGGGTACACGGCAACGCCTTGAGTGGCAAGAGCGGCGGCAGTGCCACCACAGCCCAAGACTTCATCGTCGGGATGAGCTACAATAACTAAAACTGTCATGCTTCTCTGGGGAAACTTATAGGTCAAGACAAGAAACTCCCTCTTATCTTACTATTGATGGTAAAATTTGCGGGAAATCTAAATGACAAGAAAGCCGACTAAGTATTTTATTGCTCCATTGTTAGGGCTAGTCGCTCCTATAAAGTAAAGGGCGCTTGCCAATCAAGGTTTTTTTGAATTTGCCTAGTATTAAGACGGAAATTGATGAAACCCGCTTTTGAACTCCACGATTTTTTGCTGTTGCCTAAAAAAGAGTATGATTAATCATCATGGCTAGTTGTATTAGTTGTCTGATAGCAAAAGGCAATGAGGAATATCGGTAAGACTTCCATGACCTCTCTTGTTAGTTAATTTGGTAGAATCTTTGAGTATTACTATATTAGTATTAACTACTTAGGAAACCTAGGCGCATGGCTGAGTTTACCTCTGATTCTAGGATTAATTGTTCTCGGAGAAATTTATCTGAACAGGAGAGTTAGCAAGCATAATTTAGCGGTGACAAGAAAAGAATAAATTTTTTATTGCTATGGCTTCTGGGGTAAAATCAAGAGAATGTTATACTAAATCCTCTTGAAAGATTATAGGAAACGGGGGGTAAGGAGCAGAAGTAATCACTCAAATAGTTATTGGCTAAAGTCTTTTATTTTACTCAAAAACCGATGGTTTTAATCTGGCAAAAACTGAGCTATTTATCTATTATCCCTCCTAACCAAGAGAAAAGAAAAAATTAATATTTATCGGCCAGGGTTAGCTGATATGATCAAGGAGATGACTATCATTCCAAGGTCAATGAGCGCAAGAACATTATTCGATAAAGTCTGGGACGCACACACGGTTAAGATTCTTCCCAGTGGACAGACACAATTATTCATCGGACTGCATCTAGTCCATGAAGTCACCAGTCCGCAAGCTTTTTCGATGCTGAGAGAAAGGGGTTTAAAAGTATTATTTCCAGGACGGACTATTGCCACCGTCGATCACATCGTCCCCACCGAAAATCAGGCGCGTCCTTTCCTTGACGATTTGGCCGAGGAAATGATCCGGGCGATCGAAAC
>NZ_JASJFE010000919.1:0-1779 GCF_030067735.1 Microcystis sp. M53598_WE2
CAGGAAAAGCGAAACCCAACACCCAACACCTAAATCCGTCTGAATCTTTTTGTTGGGTTTCCTTGGGTCTGTTGTTGGGTTTCGTGCCTCAACCCAACCTACAGTAGTTTACTTGGGTGTATTGTTGGGTTTCGTGCCTCAACCCAATCGACTTTAGCTAGTAGGAGGGAATAAAACTGGCGATAAAAGATGGTATGAAAAAAACATTCCCGTCGCCGAAAAAAGATTTGAAGCCTATTTAAAAACCTTAACGGAGCAAAATCTATGATTACCTTTGATGAAGAAATGGATAAACTGCCCTCTGAAAGAAGGGCAAAAATTGAAGCTAAAACCCAAGAGCTTTTACAAGAAATGCAAATCATTGATGAACTTCGTCAACGCCTAGGACTTTCTTCAGAAGAAATCACGGAAAGCGAAAGTGAACAGCCCTGTTTCTCAGCAAAATCGGATGATTTAAAACAACATCTTACCCTAGAAAATTTAACCCGTATGATGAGGGAATTAGGGGGAGAATGGGAACTTACCCTTAAATTTCCTGAGCAACAAGTGATTAAATTAAGTAGTGAGCGCCCGTAGTTTCGTAGGTTGGGTTGAGGGAATAAATATGTTAAAGAAAACCTCTCAATTCTCAGGAAAAGCGAAACCCAACACCCAACACCTAAATCAGTCTGAATCTTTTTGTTGGGTTTACTTGGTTCAACCCAACGGACGATAATTCTATTCCTGTTAATAAAGGAGCAGAAGTCAAAATTATTCGTTATGTGGCTTAAAAATTAGCAGCCCATTTAAAAATCTTAACGGAGGAAAATTAATGATTAACTTAGAACAAATTCAAGAAGATATTAACCAATTACCTGAAGAAGCACAAAACTTACTGATTGATTTTATTGAGTTATTAAAAAAACGCTATTCCTTGGCAAAAAATCCAGAGATTGCAGCAAAAATAAACCCTGAAGCTCAAAGTACCCTAGACATTTTAAAAGAATCTGGATTAATCGGTTGTATTAGTGCAGAATCCGACCTTTCTACTAATTATAAATCTGTTCTCAAAGAAGGATTAAAAGCTAAATATGATCATCGTTGATACCGGGTTCTGGGTGGCTTTATTTAACAATAAAGATCAATATCATCTAATAGCACAGCAAACCTTAGCACAGTATTCTTATCAACCACTAATTACAACTTGGTGTGTTTTAACAGAAAGTTGTCATCTTCTTTTACAACGTTCTCCAAATCTCTATACAGGAGTTGAAAAACAAATAAAATTAATGAACGTATTTGAGAGACATCCCCAAAAATTTCTATTATTCCACCTTGAAAATACTCATCTAGAAAGAATTCAAGACCTTATGAAACAATATCAAAGTCTGCCAATGGACTTAGCCGATGCCTCCCTAGTTATCTTAGCAGAAGAGTTAGGAAATGGACGTATCTTATCAATTGATAATCGAGATTTTAATACCTATCGCTGGAAAAATAAAAAACCCTTTATTAATCTTTTTCCCAATTTCTAGTTAATCATTAGTCCGTAGTCCGTAGGTTGGTTTGAGGGAATAAATATGTTAAGGAAAACCTCTCAATTCTCAGGAAAAGCGCAACCCAACACCCAACACCTAAATCAGTCTGAATCTTTTTGTTGGGTTTACTTGGTTCAACCCAACCGACGGTAATTAATACTTGAAATAGCAAGGTAACAGCCATGATCAAACCTTCGATCGCCCTCATCCTTCTTTTCTCCCTACTGCCTCAACCTGGGTTAACCCTTATCACCCCGGCTGC
>NZ_JASJFE010001019.1:0-8644 GCF_030067735.1 Microcystis sp. M53598_WE2
AGACGCAAGGTTTTGAAGCACGATTCTCTCAAAATCTTGCACCTGTTTCGCAAGAAAAGCCACAAAACCCCTATCTTGCCTACATTTCACATTTATTCAGCAAGCCCTAATTATAGCATCCATAATGGCAAAACTGACACCATTTCTCTGAATGAAAGCGATACGTCGAATTCAAGTCCCCCTTAGAAAGAGGGATTTAGGGGGATCAAAATAAGGATTGAGCGGCTTTAATCCGAATACTTGGGTTCTTGTCTGTGAATAGTCTTTTGGCAAGAGTTCTGATAATTAAATCGAGGGATTCTGTACTCAATTTCATATCAGTTTACTGCATAACGAGAGCCAATTTTGCCGAGGGCATCAACAGCACTGAAACGAACGCTATCATCTTCATCGGAACAAACATTTACTAGATAAGGAATAACATCTTCTAGTCCAATTTCACCTAAAGCAATTGTGGCTGTGACACGAACTTTTACTTCCGTATCTTGTAGGGATTGAATGAGATAGGATATTGCTTTTTCACTACCAATTTTTCCGATAGATTCCGCCGTGATTATCCGAATATCGGGATTAGTATCAGATAAGCAGGAAGCTAGATAAGGAATTGCGGATTCATTGCCAATTTCTCCTAAAGCTCGAATCAGATTTAGGCGAACATTAAGATCATTTTCTCCTATTAAATGGGATACTAATGTGTCGGCAAGGCTGCTATTGCCAATTTTGCCCAAGGCTTCGGCAGCTTTAGCGCGGATCTGGGGGAGAGAATCGTTGAGTTTATTCAATAAAGTATTGATGGCGATTTGGGTGTTATTAAGTTGCTGAACCATGTTATTTTTTCTCTGGGTTATTGTTATTATGTTGCTGGGGATAATTCTGTTGTTTTCCTTGCACATTATGAGCTAAATTGCCAATGGTAGCTCCTCTGAAATCATAGGTAATAGATGAGGTTTCAGAGGTTGGGGATTGAGTGGAGTAAGAAATAGATTCAGGGAGGGGGTGATAGTATTTAAGTTTGTTTTGAATTGTGTCTAGTGCTTTTCTAGCTTGAGAGAGAGTATCGCCATTATTTAATGTGACAAAATCAGGATTTTTCAGGCATTTGATAAGTTCAGTCATCGCCGCTTCTGTGCCAATATTACCCAAAGCCTCGGCTGCCTTCCTACGAACAAACTCATCAGAGTCTTCTAAAGCCTTGAGTAACCCCGGAATGGCTGTTTCTGAGCCAATGTTACCCAAAACCCAGACTGCGTTCCCACGAACATCCTCATCAGAGTCTTCTAAAGCCTTGAGTAACTCATTAACAACTTGATTAGACTTTGTTAATCCCAATAACTCCACCTTAAACCGTTTCGGCACATCCAACCCAAGCACTAACCCCACTGTCTGCTTTTGAAACTCAAAGTTGACTTCTCCTGCTAACCTCGCTCCTAATTTTAAATCAATCTCTAACCCTAATTTAACCACCCGTTTTGCTTGGGTTTCATTATCCAATAACCCCAACAGCAACGCCATAGGTTCCGTCCATTTGAGATAATTCAAATAGTCCCACTGTAACTGCTCATCACTGAGATGGGGTAACTTTTTCTTTAATTCCTCAGCCGTGTAATACTCTTGAATCAGTTGATGGCGAAAAGCAATTTTATCATTACCTTCTAGGTGAATTAGATGATATTTCAATAAATCCTTTAACCACTGCTTACTGTAATATTCTGGGAATCCTTTATTTTTGATAAATTTGCTTAATTCTTCCTCTGCTTCTGTTCGGGAAATAGCCACCTGAATCTCGGTTTTTGACTCCCCTTGGGTCATTTTCCAAGCTAACACTTGCAGCAATTCTCGCCACCAATCCCGGGATTCTTGGTAAGTAGGAACATCTGCTTTTAATTTGTGGTGATAAACTGTTTCGGTAAAATGTCGAAAAACTAAGCCTAAATTAGCAGGAATTTGGCTTTTCTCATTAAAAACTTCACATAACATCCACAAAAGCAGGGGGGTTTCTCCCAATTCCTTGAGACGATTTCCCAACTGTTTAAGCATTTCTTCGCCTTTTTCAGGCAAATAGGTCTTGACAAAATCCCGCATCTGTGCTTTGCTCAGGGGGAGCATTTCCAGCTTTTTTTCAATATCTAAGTCGTCGCTGCCTAAATCCCTTGTGGTGAAAATCATAGAAATTTCTGCATACTGCTGGCGAAAGTTTTTTAATTTCTGTCGTGCAGTATCTGAGGGCAATTCATTGATACCATCAAATAATAATAATGGGCTAAAATTCTGATTTTCTAACAGCCAACTTTCTAGGGTATTACTATCAATAATTAATTTATGGCGTTTCAGGAATTGTAAAATTAAATCAAGAATTGAGGTTTCATACAAGCGTAATTCGATGAGAATGGGAATTTGAATGATTTTAGCTTGATTTTGTTGATTTAGGCGCAAGCTTTGGGTCCCTACGGATTCTTCTAATAATAATCTGGCTAAAGCGGTCGATTTTCCTGAACCGGGACGACCTTTTAAAAGAACGTGAACGTGATTAGCGGCATACTTGCGTAAACCTTCTAAAACTGTGAATCTTTCGGTTTTTTCTGGTCTTTCTTGTCGGTTTTGTGGTTCTTTTTCAATCGTCTGTACCCACAAATCCCTTAGCAAAGGTGCAGTTTTCGCTGGGCGTGTTTTTCCCTCTACGTCCGTGAGGGTGTAAAATGTCTCCCACTGGGCGTACTTTTCCGAGTCCGAGATAGATTCGAGATAGGGAGTCCAGTCAATCATTGATGCTGTCAAGTATTTAAATTACCTGTTGAGACGAGGAAAAAGGCAACCCCCCAACCCCTAGCAGGGGTAGGGTTGATTCATGAATCAACCCTACTATGAATCAACCCTACCTTGCTTATTTTTAATTGTAGGCTAAGAAGATTTGTTCATGACCTACAAGATAGAATCGGAGTTTCTGCATCCCTCTCTCCTGTCAGACCGGGAAAACCCCATCCGAATATAAACACTCACGCTGCCGTCGTACCTTGTTCCAAGCACTTTAGCGTATATCTGGCACGAGTTTTAAGAATTGTTAATTGATCTGTTTTTGCCAACAACTCATCTAACTCAGCTACTTCATCAGCGCAGAGTAAAGATTCTGCATTTCTCGTCACTAAATCATCTAAACGGGTTTGCTCTACGAGGGACAATTGACAACTTGCCAGCGCTTTTAATTCATCCACACTCAAACCAATCAAACAATCTTCATCGAGTCCTAATGAATTGGCAAATCGAGAATAGGTGTTCCAGTCTAATAAAACCCCAACTCGTTCCCCTTGCTCATTTGTTAAGTATTCTACCGGCTTGGACATATTAGAAACACTCACAATACAATATAATCCTATTTTAGTAATTAATTCCAGAAAATGCCATCGATCGCCGATAAGGTTATCTTATTTTTGTTTTCCTAATTGTTGGGCTTTATAAAAAGTTTCTAAACTGTGACTATCCCCGACAAAACGCCAGTGCCAGGGTTCATAATTAATACCCTGGAGATTATTTTCAGGGAAAGATAACTCGAAACTATACTGGGCAGCGTTATTTTGCAACCAACGAAAAGCGGCAGTATTAGCAAAACTGCTACTTAAATTCGTTGCGGGAGTGCTACCATCGCCAATATCGATCGCATAACCGGTATGATGTTCGCTGTAACCCGGAGGTGCGCTCACTTCTGCTCGTTTGCGGGTTTGCTGATTGCGTTGTTTTTTAACTTCAAAAAAGAGCTTTTCTTGGGTTGCTTTCGATCGAAATGCGGAAATCGGCATTAAAATCACCCCCGACCTTCTCGCGTCACTCTGCATCTCGATAAAAGCCTTGGCTGCCGGTTTCCTTAAACGCATAGCACCATCCCCAGTAATGGGGGCTAATTCCGTCTCCGGAGCCTCTTGATAGGGTAAATGACCTAGAATGTTCTCAATCGGGCTAGGAGTGGCTTGAATGGGGGGGGATGGATTAATAACCGGTTTTTTTACGGTAGCAGGGGGACGATTCAAGACTGCTAGGGCAATTATGCCGGTTCCCACCAGAGCGAGTAAACCGCTTGCGATCGCTATTAGACCATTAGGATTAGTAGTTTTTGTGTACTGGTTGTCCCGCAAAGCTTCGGGAATATCATCGATCGGTTTCACGGTTTACTTACCCTCCTGCACCATAATTACATTATTCCCCGGCCACTCCATCTTGACGAGCAGCGTGTTGAACGGCGGCGGCCACAGCCGTAACTACACGACTATCAAAAACCGAGGGAATAATATTCTCTCGATTGAGATTAGCAGGAGTGATCAAAGAAGCGATCGCTTTGGCCGCTTCCAGATACATATTATCGGTGATTGCCCTAGCGCGACAGTCCAAGGCCCCGCGAAATAATCCGGGGAAAGCGAGAACATTATTAATCTGATTGGGATAATCGCTGCGTCCGGTAGCCACCACGGCCACTAAATCATTGATTAATTCCGGTTGAATTTCGGGAATCGGATTAGCCATGGCAAACACGATCGCATCTTTAGCCATTCCCTTGACCATTTCGGGAGTCAATACCCCCGGTACACTCACCCCCAGGAAGACATCAGCGCCTTTAAGAGCATCCCCTAGCTTACCACTGGCAGCCACGGCCCAAGCTTGTTTTTCTGGGGTTAAATCGTCCCGTTTTTGGGAGAGGATACCAAGGGAATCACAGAGGATTATATTTGTAGCTCCTGCGGTTTTAAAGAGAGTAGCGATGGCGATACCCGCTGCACCCGCACCATTAATGACGATTTTGACTGTATCAAGCGATTTTTTGACCAATTTGAGGGCATTAATTAGGGCAGCCAGGGAAACGATCGCTGTACCGTGTTGATCATCGTGGAAAACGGGAATATTTAATTCCGCTCGCAGACGTTTCTCGATTTCAAAACAGCGTGGCGCGCCGATATCCTCTAGGTTAATACCACCAAAAACCGGAGCGATTCTTTTGACGGTTGCGATGATTTCTTCGGGGTCTTGGGTGGCTAAACAGATGGGAAAAGCGTCAATTCCGGCGAATTCCTTGAATAACATCGCTTTCCCTTCCATGACTGGCAAGGCAGCCTCTGGCCCGAGATTTCCTAATCCTAATACCGCGCTACCATCGGTAACTACAGCGACGGTGTTGCCCTTGATGGTTAATGAGTACACTTGTTCGGGGTCGTGGGCGATAGCGGTGCAGATGCGACCAACTCCGGGGGTGTAGGCCATGGCCAGGTCATCTTGGGAGGTGAGGGGAATACGACTCTCAATGGAGATTTTACCCCGACGATGGAGATCGAAGGTGCGATCGGAAACTTTCAGGAGTTTAACATCCGGTAGAGCTTTAACCGCGGCGATAATCTGTTCCGCTTGGTCGGTACTAGCGGCATCAACCATCACCTCGCGGGTGCTAATCTTTAAATTGCGTTCGATCAGAGAAATTTGCCCTAAATTCCCCCCGACATCGGCGATCGCATTGAGGACAGAAGCGAAGGTTCCCGCTTGATTGGGGATTTCTATCTTGAGACTTAAACTATAGCTAGGATTGGGCGTTAAATGAACCATGCTGAAGGCTTCCAATACTGATAAATATTGATTATCTTCTATCTGTGAAGGACTTTGGTATCTAATCGCGCAGTTTCTTTAGCTATTAGGGTTTCTCTGGGCCTAACACCAGGGGAGCGGGGTGTGGGGTGTGGGGTGTGGGGAGATGGCAAATTAGGTTAGACTTCATCTTGATGAGAAAGGCTGTAAATATGACTAGAGAATTATATCCGGCGATCGATCCCTATGGTACTGGTTACTTAAAAGTATCGGCTCTCCACACAATTTATTATGAAGAAGTGGGCAATCCCCAGGGTAAACCGGTAGTATTTCTCCATGGCGGGCCCGGCGGTGGTATTGAAGGGATTTATCGTCAGTATTTCGATCCACAGAAATGGAGAATTGTCCTTTTTGATCAACGGGGTTGCGGTAAAAGTACCCCCCACGCTGAGTTAAGAGAAAATAACACTTGGCTGTTAGTGGCAGATATCGAAAAACTACGAGAATTATTAAAAATTGAGCGCTGGGTAGTTTTTGGTGGTAGTTGGGGAAGTACCCTATCTTTAGCCTACAGTCAAACCCATCCCGAACGATGTTTAGGCTTAATTTTGCGCGGGATTTTTCTACTGCGAGAAAAAGAATTAAAATGGTTTTATCAAGAGGGAACCAGTTATATTTTTCCCGATATTTGGCAGAATTATTTAGCACCTATTCCCCCGGAAGAAAGGGGAGATTTGCTGGCCGCTTATTATCGGCGCCTGACTAGCGATAACCCCCAAATCCGTCTAGAAGCTGCCAAAGCTTGGTCAATTTGGGAGGGAAGTACCAGCAAATTAATTCCCGCGGACAATTTAATCGAGAGATTCGGTCAGGATAATTTTGCCGAAGCTTTTGCACGTATTGAATGCCATTATTTTGTCAATAAGGGTTTTTTAGAGACGGATAACCAACTCATCGAAAATGTTGATAAAATCCGCCATATTCCCGCGGTTATCGTGCAAGGACGTTATGACATTGTTTGTCCGATGATTTCTGCTTGGGAATTACATCAAGCTTGGCCGGAAGCGGAATTTATCATTGTTCCCGATGCGGGACATTCGATGACAGAAGTGGGAATTCGTAGTGCTTTAATTGAGGCTACCGATAAATTTGCTCATTTATAGATAAGCTAATCATGGTGATGATTTTGCCAAATTTCTTCGTAGGCTTTTTCCATATCTATCGTAAATTTTTTTCCATTCCAGAGGGGAGATGTATGACGAGATTGACGTAATTGATAACGGACTTCTTCCCTTAAATTTTTATTTAATCCTAACTTAATTCCCCACTGCACATATTCCTCATCACTCCAAGCTATACCCTGACTAATGCCGGCATTTTTCATAAAAGTATAGCTATTGCGGGCTGCAAATTGTTCACCAACCCTAGTGACTAAAGGAATCCCCATCCAGAGGGTTTCTAGGGTTGTGGTAGCACCACTATAGGGATAGGTATCGAGAACTATATCAGCAATTCCTAGATTAGCGCGATGGGTTTCCTCATTGAAATCATTAGGCAAAAATCTTAATCTATCTTGACTAATTCCCAATTCGTCGGCACTTTTGAGAAATAATTCTCGAATGGTTTCTTTGTCGGCAAAACCTTTGATTAAAAGATAGCTATTAGGAACCTGTTGGAGAATCTGCAATTGCAGATAAATCATGTTTAAGGTGCGTTTTAATCCCGATTGCACGGTCAGATAAATAATAGCATCATCGGGAATATTTAAATCAGTTCTTCTCCTAGTGGGAACACCCACTTCAAAACCATCCACGGATAAATAAGAGTTAGGAAGTCGGATGATTTTTTCTGAATAAATTTCTTCAGCATTTTCGGGTAAAACGTAGTTATCGGCAATAAAATAATCAATCGCAGGGATTCCCGACGCATCTAATCCTAACCAAGTTACTTGTATCGGTGCGGGTTTTAATGCCATTACTAGATAAGTTGTATTATTGGTTAAGCTATCAATATCCACTAAAATATCTAATTTGTCTTGACGAATTTGGGCAGTTATTTGTTCAATTTTTGCTGGCAAGTTATAGCTATAATCTGAGTTATTTTTAAACCATTTTTCAGTAATTTCGTCTGCTGCTTGGTTGACAAAATAGGTGTAAATTTCAAATTTATCTCGATTATGATAGTGAAATAACCAGCGACTTAACCAACCCACAGAATGGCGACGGAGAGTATAGGCAATATAACCAATTTTTATTTTTCTTGCTGGAGATTTTGGAGAAGAAACAGGAGCAATATAGTTATAGCGTGTTCTTACATCTGCTTGAAAAATTTCTGCTAGTTTACTTTGTAAATAGCGATTAATTTTCGGATTATCTTGATAGTAGGGAAGACAGATAGTAACTCCTAAAATAGAGTCGATAATAAAGGGACGTGCATTAAATTGTTTGGCATTAATTTGTCGCTCGATTAGTTGTATTAATTCATCGATAAATTTAGGTAAATTTCCCCAGTCTCCCTTAGCTTGTAAAATACCAATCACTAGAGAAATTCCCAAGAGCTTTTCAGTAGTTGTCTGGCAATTTTTATAAAAATTTTCGGCAATTTCTAGAGATTTTTTATAGTCAACAGTGGTGGTTTTATAAAGATTAAACAAACTATTTTGTAAGTATAAATCCTCTGGTAGAAAGCGCAAACAAAGTTCTACTAAATTAATGGCAAATACACTTTGCTTTTGTTGATAACCATAATTGACAATTGCTGAGATAACTTTGGCCGCAATTATTTCTGGATTATTGATATGTAAGGCTGCTAATTCTAAAAAGTGGATGGTATCAGTACAGGGGTAGATTAAAACTTTTTCCGTCACTCGCAGCAGTAAATCAAGATTAATTGCTGCTGTAGCTGTATTCTCTAACAGTTCAAATACACACCAATCATTGCACTTTTCCATAGCAAAATTTTGGAATTGTATTTCTAATTCCATCAGATGCAGGAGATTATTTAAAAAACTAGGATTAAGGTTTTGTAGATGCAATCGAATTAGATAGCTTGTCTCTAGTCTTTGGGAATTTTCTTGTCTGGTTGCCTC
>NZ_JASJFE010000691.1:0-1911 GCF_030067735.1 Microcystis sp. M53598_WE2
CTGACTCTATGCTGCCACTTCTGCGCGTTTGTAAGCTTCGTCGAGGACTTCTGAGAGAGTTGGATGGGTGTGGATGCGGAAAGCGAGTTCATGGACAGATTTACGTTCAGCGATCGCATTGGCCGCTTCTTGAATTAAATCCGATGCGTGGATACCGATAATATGAACACCGAGTAATTCCCCCGTATCCTGACGATAAACGACTTTAGCGATGCCTTCCGTTTCTCCTTCCGCTAAAGCCTTAGAATTTCCCTTAAAATAGGTCTTGACAGAAGCGACCTTATACCCTTCTTGCTGTGCCAAAGCTTCTGCTTGCGGTTCCGTTAAACCCACATAACTAATTTCGGGGTGGGTAAAAGCGGCAGCGGGAATACTGCGATAATCGATGGTTTTTGGGCGATTACAGATATTTTCAATGGCTATTACCCCTTGACCCGAAGCAGCGTGAGCTAACATCATTTTACCCGTAGCATCGCCCACGGCCCAGAGATGGGGAACGGGTTCACCGTCCTGAATTACCTGCATTTTGTCATTAACCGCAATAAAACCGCGTTTATCCAGTTCTACCCCGACAAATTCCAGTCCGAGATTCTTGGTCGCGGGGATTCTTCCTGTAGCGACTAAACAAGCATCTACCTCTAAAATTTCGATCGCTTCTTTGCTTTTTGCGTCCACCAGTTCAATGGCCACAGGATTCCCCGGTTTAATACTTTTTGCCAAAACTCCCACATAAGTCTCGATGTCTCTAGGTTTAATCAGAACTCTTTCCGCGATTTTCGAGATTTCTGGGTCAAATCCAGGCATGAGACTATCTAAAGCTTCGATCATCGTCACTTCACAACCCAAAGCGGTGTATATATCCGAAAATTCCAGACCGATATAACCACTACCGATAATTGCGATCCACTTGGGTAAAGTTTCTAATCTAACGGCCTCATCGCTGGTAAAAACCGTTTTATGATCGATCTCGATCCCCGGTGGGACAAAGGGAACCGACCCCGGACAGAGCATAATATCCTTAGCGGTGTAGATTTTTTCGCCACTATCCCCGATGACGCTAACTTTTTGCGGGCCGGCGATTTTTCCCCAACCGTGGATAGTATCAACCTTGAGACGTTTAAGACTATTAGTGAGATCGCCTCTAATTTTACTGACAAGGTTGTTAGCATGATCGGCAATTGTTGGACGGTCAAAATTAACGCCACCGATGGCAATACCTAGACTTTTCAGATGGTCACTATCGGCCAATTCTCGCACTCGTCCCGAGGCTGCCAGCAAAGCTTTAGAAGGAATACAACCGCGATTGACACAGGTTCCTCCCATATCTTTGGCTTCGATAATAGCTGTTTTTAGCCCACATTTGACTGCGTGTAGGGCTGCCCCGTGGCCACCAACTCCAGCACCGATAATAATTAAATCGTAGTCGAATTCACTCATAGTCTCTCTGACTCTCAAAGTTAGCATTATCCCATTTTACGATCCACTGCGATCAAGCTGTGCTATCCCGGGCAAAAACTGGAGCCAGTTTTTAGCCATCAGGCTCTTGTGCATTGAAACTGGCTATTGGCAATTTTAGGACAAGACGTTACTAAACCTCTGGTAAAAATCAAAAATTGTTGTTAGGGTTAGCAGTCAGTCGTCAGTAGTCAGGAGAATTTTAAATGCTCTATTCACAGATTTTAGGCTATTTAAGCCTTATTTTTGCTGTTTTTAAATCCTCAAAAATTAATTAGGGTTTGCTGAATCAAAATATGAATACTAATCCTGCATCCTATCCATAAGTTAGTCTAGTCCTAGATTGGAAAAATTAGACCTCCCGCCAATACTTTGCCAGATGAAGGAACCATCTTTCTCCTACCATAATTTAGGCTCGAAACCAGAATCATTAATAATTTCTACCGTTTCTCCCGA
>NZ_JASJFE010000574.1:0-1510 GCF_030067735.1 Microcystis sp. M53598_WE2
CAATTAGTGGCTTATATTGTGCCAAAATATCCATCCATTGATCCTGCAAAATTGCGGAGTTTTCTTAAACAGAAATTACCAGATTATATGATTCCAGCTTTCTTTGTACAGCTTCAAGAATTGCCCTTAATGAGCAGTGGAAAAATTGATCGTAACGCTTTACCCGCACCCACCGAAAGTCAGTATCAAAAAACGATGATTACACCCCGAACAGCTACGGAAAAAATTGTTGCTGAGATTTGGCAAGATGTTTTAGGGTTAAAGCAAATTAGTATTTTCGATAATTTCTTTGACTTAGGTGGTCATTCTTTAAAAGCTGCCCAAGTGATTTCTCGACTGCGAGAACAATTAGCTATTAATATTCCTTTAAACTATCTTTTTTCAGAACCGACGGTAGCAGGATTATCCTCTAATTTAGACTTGAATTTATCTGATACAATTGAGAGTGATCAAATCCCAGATTGGCAAGTCGAAATTGCCCTAGATCCCACCATTCAACCGCCGAATATTCTGACTTTCTTTCCTCAGAAACCTGCTGATATTTTGCTAACAGGAGCTACGGGTTTTCTCGGAATTCATTTATTAGCTGAATTGTTGGACAAAACAGAAGCTAATATTCATTGTTTAATTCGAGACAAAAGTTTAGAACAAGCTCAAGCGAAAATTTACCAGAAATTAAAAACCTTTCAATTATGGGATGAACAGAAAAGCTCTCGTATTATTCCTGTTATTGGTGATTTATCCCAAAAACGTTTAGGAATGTGTGAACCTGATTTTCTGGAATTAGCCAATCAAATTGATGTGATTTATCATAATGGAGCTTGGGTTAATGCAATTTATCCCTATTCAATACTGAAACCCACTAATGTTTTAGGAACAGCAGAAATCTTGAGATTAGCCTGCTTAATTAAAACCAAACCTGTCCATTTTGTCTCGACGATTTCTGTTTTTTCCCCCAGTTATGCTCAAGGAAACTTAATTCAAGAATCTGATCCCCTGGGTATAAATCATGGACTCAATGCCGGTTATACTCAAAGTAAATGGGTCGCTGAAAAATTAATCATGGAAGCTGGAAAACGGGGACTTCCGATGACAATTTTCAGAGCATCTCGAATTATTGGACATAGTAAAACTGGAATTTGTAATAGAGAAGATTTGTTTTGTCGTATGATTAAAGGCTGTATTCAATTAGGAATGATTCCTGATTTTGGCGATAGTACAGAAGACCTCACTCCTGTGGATTATGTGAGTGGTGCAATTATACATTTAGCCAGTCAAGAAAGCTCTTTAGGGAAAGCATTTCATTTGTTGAATTCTCACCCAACCTTAAATCGTGACTTATTTGATTGTGTTCGGGAAATGGGTTATCCGTTGCAGTTGGTTTCTTTTGAAAAATGGCGATCACATTTAACAGAACAATGTAAAATTAATACAGATAATGCTTTATCTCCGGTGTTAGATAATTTTTCAGATGAAAATTTATCCGCAGGTTATCCCCCCCAGTTTGATG
>NZ_JASJFE010000712.1:0-3839 GCF_030067735.1 Microcystis sp. M53598_WE2
CATGATCAAGCTAGAGGTTTAAAGACTGAGCGGGTTGCAATTATTTTTATTAATAAATATTTAACACAATTCATACCAGGTAAGCAAGAGGGCTACGCCACTACTACCAAATCATTACCGCACCCTATCTCAACAAGCAATTTAAATGCGTGGGCAGCTTACAACAGCATTTCCACCTATTGGGGAGATTCAAAAATTAGTTCGCCATTATTCATTTTTTCAACGACTAAATGGCGATAGAGTGTCACTTGCCGGAGGATTTGGTCGGGATTATTTTTCTTATTAGAAAACATGATTGTTTTAATCGATTCAAATTCTATTCTTGTGATCACACCATCTTTGATCGCTCGTTCAATTGTAACTCGTAAATATTCTAATTCTTGGCTTTCCTCTGGGGTAATTTCTAGACTGTTAGGACGTTCTATTTTCATGATCGATTGTTCTTACCTGCTAACTGATAACTGGATAATCACGGCTATTTTTTCACACTTTCACGATCGGTGGAGAGAGAGTTTCCGTCTGGCTAGAAACGGCTAGATTATTATTTTGGCCGTTATTTTGCGGCAATTGTCCCGAGGCTAAATTCTGCCCCTCTCCCGTAATCAAACGAGCGCCACGACCGCGGGTAAAATAATTCCAACCCCATTGCACCATCACCACTAATTTATTATCAAATTCGATCAGATAGTAAATATGGGCCCAAACCCAGACTAACCAAGCGATGAACCCGGAAAACTTGACAAATCCCAAATCAACCACGGCCGCATTTTGGCCGATCACTGCCAGACTACCTCGATCGATATAATGAAAAGGTTGAATAGTTTGCCCTTTTAGGCGAGAAATTAATAAATTCGCCAGATATTCGCCCTCCTGCATGGCCACGGGGGCAATTCCGGGTAAAGGTTTATCTCCCTGATGGGCAAAATTAGCCAGATCCCCGATCACAAAAATATTGGCATAACCAGCGATACTTAAATCCGGTTCGACGATTACCCGGCCGACGCGATCGAGATTTACCCCGGTTCTTTCGGCCAAAATTCGCCCCATTCTCGATGCTTTTACCCCTGCTGCCCATAAAATTGTCTCGGCGGCGATTTCTGTCGTCTTTTCTCCCTGACGGACGGTGACACAACCTTCAACAATATTGGTAACGATGCTGTTAGTTTGCACTGTCACCCCTAATTTTATGAGAGAAGCGGCAGCTTTAGCGGATAAATCGGGCGAATATGGGGGTAATACTCGATCCATCCCTTCTAAGAGCAAAATTTTCGCTTCTGTGGGGTTAATCTGGTGAAAATCAGACCTAAGCGCACCGTGGGCAATTTCAGCGATCGCTCCTGCCAATTCTACCCCCGTCGGTCCGCCACCGACAATAACAAAAGTTAATAAAGCTTGCCGCTTTTCGGCATCGATTTCTTTCTCGGCCTTCTCGAAAGCGAGATAGATGCGACGACGCATTTCCACCGCATCTTCAATGGTTTTTAACCCGGGGGCGTAGGGCTGCCATTGTTCATTGCCAAAATAGTGATGACTGACTCCCGTGGCAATGACTAATTGATCGTAGGCGATCGGCGGGTGATCTTTCAAGATCACTTCTCCCTTAACTGGATCTATATCTATGGCATGATCGAGGAGAATATCTGTATTCTCATGGCCCCGTAGGATTAAGCGCAAAGGTGAGGAGATATCGGCCGGAGACAGCGCCCCAGTAGCCACTTGATAGAGGAGGGGCTGAAAAAGATGGAAATTTCGCTTATCGATGAGGGTAACATGAACGGGAGCGTTTTTTAGGGCTTTGGCCGTGTATAAACCCGCAAATCCGCCGCCTATGATAACAACTCTTGGCTGTTTTTCAGTCATTGCTTAACAATAATTCATAAATTTTTCCCTAGTGTAGTCCGGATTGTCACAATTTAGCGGTGACAAGCGTTACCGAAAACAGCAGTCTTTAATCTAGAAAAAAATATAAATACTCGCTTTTTTGGCCAGCGAGGAGGGCAAAACCCAAAAAGTACAGGGACTCTGATATGCTCGAAAAACTTGCAAAGACCGCTACGCCGTTTTACCTAAGTTTATGACCTGGGTTAACCAGGTGGGAACTTATATTCCGCGTTTCTGTTTCCGAGTACAAGCTCGGTTTACTACCACACGGATTGGTTATTTGCTCCCTTATCACAATCAAGCATAGATCAAAAAACTTGAAAGGCAGTCACCAACGTAGAAGCCCGATTTAGTCCGATCATAGCATTTTTTTTTCTCAGAGGCAAGAGGGGAAGTGGGAAGTGGGGTGTGGGGTGTGGGGTGTGGGGAAACTGTCTTATCACCCTATCATCCCAAAACCCTGTCTCCTGTCTCCTGTCTCCTGTCTCCTATCTCCTAACACCTAACACCTGATCTTGTTGGCTCTGTGAAAGTCTGGGACTACAATAGAGAAAAGTGACAATTTTTGCCAGAGTGATTACCGAGGACTAATAAAGAATGACGGCTATCCTAGGGAAACCTGCCACGCTCAACACTCCGATTCTGCACCGTCTTGCCAATGGTTTAACGATTATTGCCGAAAGTCAACCGGTAGAAGCGGTTAATCTCAATGTTTGGCTGCAGGTCGGCTCGGCCTTAGAATCGGATCAGATCAATGGGATGGCTCATTTTCTCGAACACATGGTTTTTAAGGGAACCCCTAACTTAGACAGTGGTGAATTTGAACGGGCGATCGAATCGAGGGGAGCGGTGACTAATGCCGCTACTAGCCAAGAATACACCCATTATTACATTACCACTGCCCCGCAGGACTTCGCCCATCTAGCTCCGCTGCAGCTAGAAGTGGTTTTAGAAGCTTTAATCCCCGATGAAGCTTTTGAGCGGGAAAGACAGGTTATTTTAGAAGAAATTCGTCGTTCTCAGGATAATCCCCGTCGGCGCACTTTTTATCGCACCATGGAGACTTGTTTTCAGGTTTTACCCTATCGTCGTCCGGTGTTGGGTCCGACGGCAGTGATTGAAAATCTTACTCCTCAACAAATGCGAGATTTTCATCGGACTTGGTATCGTCCCGAATGGATGACGGTGGCGGTGGTGGGTAATTTACCTGTAGATGATTTAATGGCTATTGTGAGGGATTCTTTAGATACTTTAGGCAGTAAGGGCAATTCTGGGCTTATTTCTCATCCTATCGCCAATCTACAGCCCGAAGCTCCTTTTAACGAGATTATCCGTCAAGAATACGAGGATGAAAATTTGCAGCAGGCCCGCTTAATCCTATTTTGGAAAGTGCCGGGGTTAAGAGACTTAGAAAAAACCTATCCTCTCGATGTTTTAGCGGCTATTCTGGGTCAGGGCAAGGTATCGCGATTATTTCAGTCTCTGCGCCAAGAAAAGGGGCTAGTTTCCCAAATAACTGCCAGTAATATGTCCCAAGCAGTGCAAGGTGTGTTTTCCGTGTCGGCTCAATTAGCCTCGGAAAATATCGAGCAAGTGGAGAGAGAGGTGATAGCACAGATTGGACAAATTCAACAGGAAGCTGTGACAGTTTCTGAACTGGAACGAGTTAAAACCCAAGTGGCCAATCGGTTTATTTTTAGCAATGAAAGACCGAGCGATCGGGCTAACCTTTACGGTTATTATCATACTCAGATCGGTGATTTACAACCAGCTTTTTGTTATCCCCAACACATTGAAGCCCTCACTTTAGAGGATATTCAAAATGCCTGTCAAGAGTATTTAAATCCTAACGCTTACGGTGTGGTGGTGGTGAGACCAATTCAGTAATCAGTGAACAGTAATCAGTAATCAGTGAACAGTGAACTGAAAACTCACATCTGATAACAGATAACAGATAA
>NZ_JASJFE010000331.1:0-2380 GCF_030067735.1 Microcystis sp. M53598_WE2
TAAATCGACAGTAAAAGGTTGCAAATCAATAGATAAATCTGGGGCTAAACCTTGCCATTGTCGGGGACTAATCCCTAAAGTGCGGGCATCTTCTAGGGTAATATCAGCGCTAAAAATTACTTCCGCACCTGTTTCTCTGTGGCCGAGAAGACAGAAATAACCCTGATTTAAGAGAACATTTTTCCAGTTAAAACGCTGTTGTGAGATAATTTCTCTGGCGTTAACAACTCCGTTATTTTCTAGGGAAAAAATTAGTAAATCGGCAAAAGCATTAATTAAAATAGTCGAGGCGATCGAATTATTTAAATCCTGCTCGTTAATTTCCACCTCACCGCTAACCCGAATAGGTTCCAAAATTTTTAGGGGTTTCCCTCGCAAAACCTGCCCAATATTAAGACGAATATTTTCCCCTCTTAATTGCGCTTTACCTAGATGTAACCCCTGATAAATCGCTTTTCCTACGGCTAAAAATACCCCGGGGATATAACCGCGCAAAATTTGCCGATCATGACCTTGCAGCTGCATTTCTAAATCTTCTATCTGTTCTACTTGCGTTCTTAAGAACAGACGTACTGCTGGCGGCAAAACCTTACTAATAATCTCACTTTGAGTATTGACCCACATAAACGTTATCTCACTCACTCCACAATGTTTCTAATTGTAACAGAGCTAGATCGATCGAACCATGAGGGGCTGCCGTCAGCTATCATTTATAGGTAAAAACTTCGCTACTTTCTTTTCACTGATTACTGATTACTGATCACTTAAAAGCCCCTAATTCTTAGGTTTTTGAGGCGTTGAGGGAATTAAAACGAGGGGAAAGATAGGCGACTAAAACCCCGAGGGCAAAACCGATTAAATTGCGGAAAAGGGGCAGTAATTCACTGGTGCGAGTAACCACCGGTCCGATGCCAAAAGCAACAAAGAGGATAAACCAGAGGGGAGAGACAATTAAAACCCATTGCCAAGCGAAAACCTGTCCTTCTTTGCGAGGAATACCGGCAAAACCGAAGACTAAACCGCCGACAATTGAGGTAATTAAAGTTAGTATCCACTGTTCCCTCGGTAAACCGGGGACCACCGCACAACCACCTTTAACTAAACAGCCTTTTACCGTGTCTAAGGATTGTACGATCGCATTATTTTCGCCATTTTCCCGGACAAAATACATATTACCGAAACGGGCCTGTAACTCGATCCAAAAAGTGCGGGGTAAAAATTCATAGACGGCATCACCAATACTAAAAGATAGTAGATTACCGCCGCGACCATCGGCCACTAGGAGAATACTTTTATCATCCAATCCCCAAAAATTAATCACTGCCCGGCCGGGGCTGCGGTCATATTGGGTTAAAACTCGCATTTTCCAGCCGGTTTCCCCTTGAAATGTCTCGATATCTCGGATTAATGCCTCTTCCTGTTTTGCGGGTAGATAATTGGCTAAATCAACGATCGGAGTGGCTTGATTGGGCAGTAATTCGGGATTATTCACCGCTAGAGCTTGATTTGGGCAGATAATCCAACCCAGACAGCTAATGACACCAATTACAAGAGCGATCGAGATTCCTCGGCAAAAACGATTGAGCATAGCACTTCTAGACAATGAGAATTTTTTCAGCAAGGGTGTAGGCTAACTTTCAGTTTCTTTACACTTATTTACTTTATCTTAAGGGAATTCTCAACTTTAGTCACCCAGTTATCGGTCATCAGATGCGAGTTTTCAGTTCACTCTCCAGAAACTCAACTCAAGCTGATGAGGTCTCAACCAGTGGCATTAACCGGATCTTTTGCCAAAATGGAGTAAATATAGTAGCGGGGGGATGGTCAATGACAGCACAGGAAGTATTAGAGTTAATTCAACGGGCAAAGGACAAAAGAGCGGGCGAGTTGGATCTGTCTGGCAGAAACTTAACAGAAATTCCCCCCGAAATCGCTCACCTCACCTCCCTGAAAAGCCTCTCTCTCAGCGATAACCAAATCAGCGAGATACCAGAAGCACTCGCTTACCTCACCTCCCTGCGATTCCTCTACCTCAACAATAACCAAATCAGCGAGATACCAGAAGCGCTCGCTCAACTCACCTCCCTGCAAGTCCTCAACCTCAACAATAACCAAATCAGGGAGATACCAGAAGCGCTCGCTCAACTCACCTCCCTGCAACATCTCTATCTCAGCGATAACCAAATCAGCGAGATACCAGAAGCGCTCGCTCACCTCACCTCCCTGAAAAGCCTCTCTCTCAGCTATAACCAAATCAGGGAGATACCAGAAGCGCTCGCTCAACTCACCTCCCTGCAAGACCTCGACCTCAGCAATAACCAAATCAGCGAGATACCAGAAGCGCTCGCTCAACTCACCTCCCTGCAAGTCCTCAACCTCA
>NZ_JASJFE010000884.1:0-13740 GCF_030067735.1 Microcystis sp. M53598_WE2
CAATTAACTGTCACCCAAACCCAGGACGAAAAAGAACTATTCGACTTGAAAATTCCCGTCGCTTTTGCCTATCTCAACTCTGAGGATATTACCTACAATCTGCGGATTCACCAAAAAGAACAAAGTTTCTATTTTCCCCTAGCACAAAAGCCCGATTTTGTCAAGTTCGATCGGGGTAATAATTTCCTCAAAACCGTCACTCTTGAGTATCCCATCGGTGAATTAAAAGCGCAATTACAACAGGATCCCGATCCAATTTCCCGTATCTATGCAGCCATAGCCATTGCTAAAAAAGGCGGTTTAGAAGCGATCGAAGCTTTAGGGACATCCCTAGAAAATGAGCCTTTTTGGGGGGTGCGTGTGGAGGTGGCCAAACAGTTAGCAACTCTTGGTTTAGATCAGGCGGTTACTGCTTTAATTAAAGGTTTAAACGACGAAAAAGCACAAGTACGTCGGGCAGTTGTCGAGGGATTAAGTGAAATTAAAACCTTAGATAGTTATCACGCGCTTAAATCCCTACTAGAAGCTGGAGATGCTAGTTATTATGTGGAAGCGGCCGCGGCGCGAGGATTAGGCTCCATGGCCGTGGGACAATTGCAAAATAAAGAAGGGGAAATTATTGACCTGCTCAATCATATTTTACAGTTAAGAAAGGGGTGGAATGAGGTAGTAAGAGCGGGCGCAATTGGGGGTTTAAGCCAGTTAAAAACCTCGCCGGCGGCTTTGGAGTCAATTTTGACCTACACAGCTTTAGGCACGCCTCAACCCCTGAGATTAGGGGCTATCCGCGCCCTGGGAGCGATTTCTTCCGGACAAACCACGGATAAATTAACCGTAATTTTGGAACGTTTAGAAACCATTGCCAAGGAAACTTTTTTCTTGACGCAAGTGGCAGTGTGTAACGCTTTAGGACAGATAGAAAATGCCAAAGCTATCGTTATTTTACAAGCTTTGAGCGATCGAACTCCCGATGGTCGCGTCCGTCGTGTAGCGGAGGAAGCAGTACAAAAAGTCCAGAAAAAATTAGGTTCCGAGAAAGCAATTCAGGAAATTCGCGAGGAATTAGAAAAAATGAAACAGGAAAATCAGGAACTTAAAAGTCGTTTGACCAAATTAGAGGCGAAAAATAGTTAGTTAACCTGAGTTATCAGTTATCAGTTATCAGTTATCAGTCATTAGAACGTAGGTTGGGTTGAAGCATGAAACCCAACCCCCGCATGGGTTACGCTACCGCTAACCCATCCTACAAATAATTGTGCCTCCCTACTTATCAGTTATCTGTTTACTGTCTTGAGAGAACCATGGGATTAGGAGAAACAGACACCAGAGCCAAATTAATTGACCCCGTCCTGCATCAAAGAGGATGGACCGAGGATTGTCTCAAGCGAGAAGAAACCCCGGGGGCAATTCAAATTATCGATGGGGAAGCCGAACGCGCCAGGGGAAGGATTGATTACACCCTGCGAGTGGCCGTCAGTAGCGACAGCCAACCCTTAGCCGTCGCCCTAATAGAAGCAAAAAAGGAAGATGCGCCCCCCACTGAAGGCTTAGAACAGGTTAAACGCTATGCCAAAGGGTTAAATGTACCGTTTGTGTACTCCTGTAACGGTCATCTTTTTGTCGAATACGATCGCACGACGAATATAACTTCAGCCCCTCAACCCCTCAGCCAATTTCCTACCCCGGCCGAACTGAGGGGGAGATACGAGCAGTATGTAGGCTTCAGCCTAGCAGAGGAGGTCGCCCGTCCCCTGCTGACTCCCTATAAGGGGGGAGAAGGAGGACGGCGTTACTACCAAGATGCTGCCATCCGCGCTGCTTTGGAAAAAATTGCCCGCTGCCAGCAAACAGGCTCCCCGGCGCGAGTCCTTCTAACCCTGGCAACGGGCGCGGGTAAGACTTTTATCGCCTGTAACCTACTGCGAAAAATAGCAGATGCCGGACAGTTGCGACGGGCGTTATTTGTCTGCGATCGCGATGAGTTGAGAACCCAGGGGGCGGCGGCTTTGCAAATTGCTTTCGGTTCCGATGCGGCGGAAGTAGAAAAGAACCAACCCCACAAGAATGCCCGTGTTTTAATTGCCACCTATCAAACCCTGAATGTGGACAAGGAAGAGGACATGGGGAATTTTTTAACCACCCATTACCCGGAAAATTATTTCAGCCATATCATCATCGATGAGTGTCACCGTTCCGCTTGGGGTAAGTGGTCGCAAGTTCTCACCCGCAACAGTGAAGCGGTACAGGTGGGGTTGACGGCAACTCCCCGGGAATTGGAGTTTACAGAAGACTCGCCCGAATCAGAAGCCGATAGACAAATCACCGCCGATAATATGGCCTATTTTGGCGAACCCGTCTATGAATACGACATCGGACAAGGGATAGAGGATGGCTATCTTGCCGCCTGCGAAATTGTTAGGAGCGCCATCAACCTCGATGACACGGGCATTACAGTGGAGGAGGTCATCAGCAGAAATCCCCTTGATGCCAACACGGGACAGCCCATCCCAGAGGCAGAAATTAGGGAAATGTACGAGAAAACCAGTTATGAGCGGTTAATTTTGCTCCCTGACCGTGTGATGGCGATGGCGGGGGATTTATTTAATCATTTCTTAACAACGGGGGAAGTGGAACAGAAAACGATTATCTTCTGTGTTAATGACCGCCATGCTGATGCTGTAGCCATTGAGATGAATAATCTCTATGCTCGTTGGTGTGCCGCTAAGGGGGAAAAGCCGAAGGATTATTATGCTTTCAAGTGTACGGCCAAATCTTCGGGTAATGACTATTTGCCGGATTTAAAGGGCAGTTCCCGTTCCCATTTTGTCGCGACGACGGTAGATCTTTTAACCACCGGCGTCGATGTCCCCAATGTGAGAAATATTGTCTTTTTTAAATATGTCAATTCTCCCATTAGTTTTTATCAAATGGTAGGGCGGGGGACGCGGTTGGATCTACCCACTAATAAGTTAATGTTTCGGGTGTATGACTACACTAATGCTACCCGTTTATTTGGGGAGAAGTTTCTCGATAAGTTAGCCACCAAAAAGGGGACGGCGGCGGAACCAAAGGAAAGGCAGCAACGCCTGGTTATCTCCGTTGAGGGGTTTGAGGTAAATATTACTCCGGTGGGGCGCTATATTCTGACGACGGTGGACGGAGAAACGAAGCCGATAACGGTAGAAGAGTATCGAGAGAGGCTGGCGGAATCCTTGGTTAATCAGGTGACTAATTTGACTTTATTTCGTTCAATTTGGGTTCAGCCGGAGGAGCGGGGGAGGTTATTACAAATACTGCCCGATGGGGGGCGATCGGCAAGTATAATTAGGACACTAGATGAGTTGGAAGCTTGCGATTTATTTGATGTTTTGGGAGAGTTGGGTTATGGTTTGCACCGTCTGACTCGTTTGGAAAGGGCGGAAGCTTTTAGTTATAAACAGGAGGATTGGTTACGCGAAATGCCAGAAGAAACGGCGGCGACAGTGAGGGCGATCGCTTCTCAGTTTGCTAAGTCGGGGACGGAAGGATTAGAAAATAAGCTCATTTTTCAAGTGCCGGAAGTGACTAAGGCTGGGGGTTTGTCGGCGTTAAAGTTAGTAGGTAAACCCTCTGAGATCATACAGGAAACTAAGATAAGATTGTTTGCCGCTTAGGGTTTTTAATTGGGGATTGGTATTTGAATGTTTATGATTGGGCAAGGGAGTTATTATGAGTCAGGAAAATGATCGGCAGTTGCCCGATGGTTGGCAGTGGGTAAAGTTAGGGGATGTTTGTAAAATTGTTAATGGCTCTACACCTAGTTCAACAATTGAAGAATATTGGAATGGTGATATTATTTGGATTACACCTACTGATTTAGGTAAGTTGTCCAGTTCATTAATTACCGATGCTGCCAGGAAAATTACAAAATCTGGTTATCAAAGTTGTAATACAGAAATTGTTCCCACAAATTCTGTTATTATTTCTAGTCGCGCTCCTATCGGTTATATTGGAATAGCTAACATTCCCTTGTGTACTAATCAGGGATGTAAAAGTTTAGTGGTTACTGAAAAAATAGATACATGGTTTCTATATTTCTGGCTCAAATTATCTATTCCTGTACTTAAATCTATAGGAAAAGGAACAACTTTTCAAGAGATATCTAAATCCCAATTAACTATATTTGAAATCCCCCTCCCACCCCTAAGCGAACAAAAACGAATCGCCGCCATTCTTAATGAACAGATGGAAGCGGTAGAAAAGGCACGAAAAGCAACAGAAGCACAGTTAGAAGCTGCCAAGGCTTTACCTGCTGCCTATCTTCGGGCTGTTTTTGAAAGTGAGGAGGCTAATTCTTGGGAGAGGAGAAAGTTAGGAGATGTGTGCAGAGTTACGAAATTAGCTGGCTTTGAATACACGAAGTATGTCAATTATAATCCTGATGGAAAATATATCGCTTTACGCGCCCAAAATGTTCGGAATACAGGACTTGATCTTAGTAATTTTGTAAAAATAACTGAAGACGTAGCTTCATATTTATCACGTTCAAAATTGGACTCTGGAGATATTGTAATGACATTTATCGGAGCAAATATAGGTGAAGCAACTTGGATTGATAAAAATGATATGTTTTATTGCGCTCCTAATATAGCTAGAATAACACCAAATGCAGAATTAATTGATTGTCAATTTTTAACGAGATTAATTCATTCTTCTGAATTCCAACGACAAATCAGAGATATTAACGAAAGCACAGCACAGCAGAGTTTATCTATGAAAAATATTCGAGATTTTTGGGTTGTCTTTCCAACTTTATCTCAGCAAAAACAAATCGCCTCAACTCTAACCGAACAAATGCAGGAAGTGGAACGACTAAAACAGAACTTAAAAGAGCAACTCGACACCATCAATAAACTCCCCGCCGTCTTATTGAGCCGCGCTTTTAAGGGAGAATTATAGTTATGCAAACAATAGACATAGAAAAAACACAGCAAGCATGGACAAACTTAAACCAAATACTGTTCATACCTCGTACCGAATCAGAAGAAAATCGCTATTATTTTACTAAATGACAGAAAACCTAATTATCAAATATGACCCAACGGGAGACATTCTCTATATCAATAAATGCGCTCCCTATCCCGAACAAGAATCAGAAGAATTAGGAGATGATATTATTGTGAGAGTCAACCCCCAAACCGAAGAAATCGAAAACCTAGAAATCCTATTCTTTTCTCAAAGACTGCAAGAAAACAACGAACTCCAACTCCCCCTCATCGCCAATCTCCGCTTGGCAGGTTAGACAAATTAGGTAAACTCAATGGCTAAAAAAAACAGCAACGACAACGGTAAAACCTTCACCACCCAACAGGGACTTAACAGCTACATCAAAGGCATCTGCGACATCATGCGGCGTTCCAACTGTGCGGGGGCATTACAGTACGTCCCCGAACTCAGTTGGCTACTGTTCCTCAAAATTCTTGACGACACCGAACAGCGAGAAGCGGAAGAAGCGGAAGCCGTGGGGGACTCTTTTGCCGATTCCATCCCCGAACCCTACCGTTGGCGAGATTGGGCCAACCCTGAAGGCAACCGCCGCCTTAACCTGCAAATGGGGCAAATGGGTCAATTTCTGCCCTTTGTCAATAGACCTCTTGCAAAAGTCTTAAGTCGATCCTTGTACAGCAACATTTTTGAAGATTATCAACTACTAATAAATAATTAACTCAAAGTCCCTCCCATTATTGTTTCTATCGTTTGTTTTCGGATTTATGCAAGAGGTCTAATGAAGAAGTCATTCCCTACCTCAAAAGTCTCAAAAACAAACCCCAAGCCACCCCCCGCCAAAAAATTATCAGTGAGGTCATATCCAGTGTCGAACGAGTCCGCATCGACACCGAAACCAACCTGTTAGACATCCTCGATAAAATCCACGAAATCGACTACATTGACCCTACCCACATCTTCCCCATCTCCCAAGTTTACGAGGGATTGCTGTTGAAAATGGGAGAAAAAAACAACGATGGCGGTCAATTCTTTACCCCCCGGGAAGTCATCCGGGCAATGGTCAAAGCCATCGCCCCCCAAGTAGGAGAAACCATCTATGACCCCTGCTGCGGCACGGGCGGATTCCTGGCCCAATCCTACGAATACATCCGCGATTTCCTAGCAGATGACATCACCCCCGAACAGCTAGAAACCATCAAACTAAAAACCTTTTACGGAAGGGAAAAAGAGAACCTCATCTACCCCATTGCCCTCGCTAATTTAGTCCTACACGGCATCGATTACCCCCACCTCTGGCACGGCAACACCTTAAACCGAGAAGTCATCTATGGCGACCTGTTCCAAGATGCTCCGCCCCAGTTCGATATTATCCTCACTAACCCCCCCTTTGGCGGCAAAGAACACAGGACCGTACAGGCACAATTTGCCTATAAAACCAGTGCTACTCAAGTCCTATTTTTACAGCACGTTATCGACAGTTTGAAACCGGGGGGACGCTGCGGCATCGTCTTAGATGAAGGGGTGTTATTTCGCACCAATGAAAATGCCTTTGTCCAGAGCAAACGAAAACTATTAAACGACTGTAACCTCTGGTGTATCGTTAGTTTGCCCGCGGGGACTTTTGTGGCTGCCGGTGGGGGAGTCAAAGCTAACATCCTCTTTTTTACTAAAGGCAAACCCACTGAAAAAATCTGGTATTATGACCTGTCCGATGTCAAAGTTACCAAGCGCAAACCCCTGATGATGAATCACTTTCAGGAGTTTCTAGAACTATTACCCAACCGAGAAGATAGTGAGAGGAGTTGGACAGTCACCCGTGAAGAAATCGAAGCCAAAAACTTTGACCTCAAGGCTGTCAATCTTAACACCAAAGTAGATGAAGATAAAAGCACCGCCAAGGAATTGCTAGATTTTATTGAGGAGAAAGGTAAAGAAGTTGCTCTAACTCTATCAGTGCTGAGAAAGTGGGAGCGGTGAAGGTCACTTACAGCTTTATGAAAAATTTTTAATAAACCTAGAGTTTTTAAATTGAGTAATCGATAACTTTCTCACTTTTATTGTCAAAATCAGTGAGTAAGGTCGCTTTTCTCGGTTTTAAATGTACCGTTTGTTCTGGTTGTAACTGTAATTGCTTGTATTCCTCACGATTGAGATAAGCCACCACCATTTCCCCATCGGCTAACATTAATTCTACTTGTATTTCCCAGCCTAAATGAATAACTCTTTTTACCACTGCCCAACTATTCAAACCATCTTGTTCGGGCATAATTTCCAGGTCGTGGGGACGGATAAAAACGGTGGAATTATCACCCGGATGATGTCCATTTCCTAATCCCGCTAGATTAGGTAAGATATTCACTTCCCCAATAAATTGCATCACAAAAGCTGTGGCCGGATGATCGTAAATTTCGGCGGGAGAACCCACCTGTTCAATTTTACCATGATTCATCACGACAATCGTATCGGCTACTTCCATTGCTTCCTCTTGATCGTGGGTAACAAAAACACTGGTAACGTGAACTTCTTTATGTAAATTTCTCAGCCATACCCTTAATTCTTTTCTGACTTTTGCATCTAAAGCTCCAAAGGGTTCATCTAATAATAATACATTCGGTTGAATGGCTAAAGCGCGGGCTAAAGCTACTCGCTGCCGTTGTCCTCCCGATAATTGGGCGGGATAGCGATCGCCTAATCCTTGTAATTGAATTAATTCTAATAATTCCTCAACTTTTTTCTTAATTACTGGGGATTTTTGCTGGCGAATTTCTAGACCAAAAGCAATATTTTGACGGACAGTTAAATGTTTAAATAGGGCATAATGTTGAAAAACAAAGCCGATATTTCTCCGTCTAGGATCCACATGGGTGGTATCTTGTCCGTTAATGATAATCGCGCCACTGTCGGGAGTTTCTAATCCGGCAATTGAACGTAATAAGGTGGATTTTCCCGATCCCGATGGTCCGAGGAGGGCGACTAATTTACCTTCAGGAATGGTTAAACTGATATTATCTAAAGCCTGAAAATTGCCGAAACGTTTAGAAACTTGCTGGATGGTAATACTCATATTTTTAGGTTTTTTGTAGAACGTAGGTTGGGTTGAAGCATGAAACCCAACGCCCGCTCATATTTTTAGGTTAATTGTAGTTAGGTAGTGTGAATTTTGTGGGCGGTTTTACGTTCGAGAATTTCTTTGATAATTAAAGTAACTCCCGCTAGTAAGGCGAGAATAGCAGCCGCACTAAAAGCGGCAGGAGTTAGATAATTTTTATAGGCCTGTTCTACGAAAATTGGCAGGGTAGCAGTTCTCCCTAAAATACTGCCAGAAACCACAGAAACCGCCCCAAATTCTCCCATCGCCCGGGCATTAGTTAACAGCACTCCGTACATCAATCCCCAACGAATATTGGGTAAAGTTATGCGCCAGAAAATCTGCCAATCACTTGCCCCTAAAGTGCGCCCCGCTTCCTCTTGTTCCAAGCCAATTTCTTCTAAGACTGGGATAACTTCTCTAGCGACAAAAGGCATAGTAACAAATATAGTTGCTAATACCATTCCGGGTAAAGCAAAAAGTATTTTTATATCGAAAAATTCTAGGAAAGAACCTAACCAACCATTGCGCCCATAGAGCAGTACAATCATTAAACCCGCTACCACGGGAGAAACGGCAAAAGGTAAGTCAATTAAACTAATTAATAAAGTTTTGCCACGAAATTGATTGCGAGCAATTACCCAAGCTGCACAAAGTCCAAAAATTGTGTTTAAAGGTACAGTAATTAGGGCAATAATTACTGTTAATTTCACCGCTTCGATAAAGTCAGAAGTTCCCGCCGCTTCTAAAAAAGCTTGGAATCCATTGCGAAAAGCATAGTAAAATACTGCCGCTGCTGGAATAAATAATAATAGTGCCAGATAAACAAGGGCGATGATAATTAGTAGGGGTTTGTAATCCCACTCTTTCGGTTTAGTTGATTTTTTTAGACTCAGCATTTTTGATCTGTCTCCAGTTATACCCTAATATTTTTTACTCTTTACTTAACTCTGTATTTTTGCCCCCATTGCTGCAGGAAATTAATTACTACTAACATGAACAAAGAAACCAGTAATAAAACCATGCCGATTACTGTTGCCCCCGTGTAATCATATTCCTCTAGTCTTTGGAAGATTAAAACTGGGGCAATTAAATCCTTAAAGGGAATATTAGAGGAGATAATAACTACGGAACCATATTCACCGATCGCTCTGGCAAAACCGAGGGCAACTCCTGTTAAAATAGCGGGTAGTATTGTGGGAAAAATCACTCGCCAAAAGATTTGCCAAGAGGAAGCACCGAGGGATAAAGCCGCTTCTTCTACTTCTTTTTCCATTTCCTGTAAAACCGGCTGTAGGGTGCGGACAATAAAGGGTAAAGCGATAAATAACATCGCCACAAAAACCCCTAAAATGGTAAAGGATATCTTAATGCCAAAGGGGGCAAAAAATTGACCGAGCCAACCGTTATCACTGTAAACTGTGGCTAGGACTAAACCGGCAACAGAAGTGGGTAAAGCAAAGGGCAAATCTACACAAGCATCGACAATTTTTTTACCCGGGAATCGATAACGCACTAATACCCAAGCGATAATAGTGCCAAAAACTCCGTCAATTAATCCGGCGATTAAGGAAGTAAAAAAAGTGACTTGGTAAGCGGATAAAGAAATCGGTAAAGTGGCAACACGCCAAAATTCAGCAAAACCAAGAGTTAGGGATTTAGCAAATAGTGCCGCTGCTGGTAAAACCAACAAAACCACTAGATAACTAATGGTAATTACCCAAGGAATAGAAACTTTTTTCAGGGGTTGACTGGGAGATAAAGATAATTGTGGGTTAGCCATTGTTTATTATTGCTAGAGATTACCAATTGTCCGCTTCTTCAAGAACTTGTGCTGAATCATACCAAACTTCTACATCTAAATCTGCCAGATAGGAAAGGGCATTTTCTATCCCTTGGGAGTTGCCTTGTAGTTGTAGATCGAACCAGCCATCTTGATTATTATTTGCCGCTAACAAAGCGGAAAATATATTCACTTTTAGACCAGGAAAAGACCCTAAACGTGCTATAATTGGCTCGTTAATATATTGTTTAGGAATCCGAATTTTTATTCTTCGGGACGTGGGGCGATCGAGTCCTGATTGATCGAGATGTAAGTCACTTTGGGGATGATTAATAGTTTGCCATTGAGGTTGATTATCCATGGTTTTTCTCCTTAGGATTTACCAGCTTTAGTCAGAATTTTATCGAACAAGGCTCCATCATCAAAGAATTGCTTTTGTACTTTATCCCAACCGCCTAAATCCTGCACGGTAAAGAGATTTTTTATCTGAGGAAATTTACTCTCAAACTCTTTAAATACCGTCGGTTCAACGGGACGAAACCCCACCTGAGCAAATTCTCTTTGGGCTGCGGGAGTAAATAAAAACTGCACAAAAGCCTCAGCCACTTTTCTCGTACCTTTTTTATCCACATTGGCATCAACAACCGCCACGGGATTATCAATAGAAATATTGTAATCGGTGGGAACAGTGTAGGACAACTTCTCGCCTTTTTGGTTAGCGAGAATCATCTCATTTTCGTAATTAATCAGCACATTTCCCTGGCCTTGTTTAAAAAATACATCACTAGATTCGCGAGCATCTCTAGGTAAAACTGGCGCATTTTTAAACACTTTTTCGACAAAAGTTTGCGCCGCTTGTTCACTGCCTCCCGCTTGCGTCACCGAACCCCAAAGAGCGAGAAAATTCCAGCGCGCTCCGCCAGAAGTCTTGGGATTAGCGGTAATAACTTTAATATTATCCTTGGCTAAATCTGACCATTTATTAATTTTAATATTGGCATCACGAGGAACAAAAGCCACTACAGATTTATGAACAATAGAGTCATTGGTTGCTTCTTTTTCCCAACCGGGTTGAATTAATCCCGCTTGCTCAATTTTCTTGGTATCCAAAGCTAAAGCCAACGCTACCACATCCGCTTCTAAACCATCGATAACGGCACGAGTTTGGGAACCGGAACCACCATAACTCTGTTCAAAAGTTACCTTTTGCCCCGTTTTTTGTTGCCATTCCTCGACAAATTTGGGAATGATTTTTTCGTAGGCACTTTGGGTGACAGCATAGGAAACAAGCGTCACAGTCACGGGTTTTTGGCTGTCATTGCCGCTATTGGTGGGGGATGGGGTGCAGGATACCAGCATCCCCCCCGTCAGGACAGTTGCCATTAGTAGGGATAAACAAGACTGGGATGACTGCATCGGCGGCGCTCCTAAGATTTACTCTAAGGTTGTATCTGTTTTTAGGCGTAGTTTAATCCTACAGCACAGGAAACAAAATTTCAATACATTTATAAAACAAATTGGGAATAAGGTGATAACAAGGGAAACTGTGAGAAGATGGAATCAGTGCTACATCTAGGTTTGAGACTATGGGCAAGAGCGTCAAGGCCAAAAAAACAACCCTCCTACAACAACTGATTAACCAGAGTTTTCTCTTTCGCGGACTAGAGGAAGCTTGGTTAAGTCAGTATCTCGATGCCGACAATCTCAAGCTAGAGACGCTATTTTCCAATCGTCCCGTCTATACGGCTTTTCTCCCCGATGAATTTCTAGATGTTTTGTATGTGATTTTGGATGAGGGTGTAATCGTCGTCCGCAGCACTCCCCTCGACCGGATTATTGCCATTAGCTACCCCGGTGGCTGTTTTGGCATGAGGAGTTTACCCTTTAGTTATGGTTTAGCCAGTCGCGCCTTTCCCTGTTTGGTGGAATCCTATAAAACTACCCACGTCCTGAAAATTCCCTTATCGGCACTAGAAAAGATTTACAACGATAACCAAAGTTTTCGTCAACGGTACTGTTTGTTATTTGAATTACAGCAAAAATTCGAGTATCATTTGCTTAATTGCAGTAGCTATCCACCCCAAGCTGTAGCCACTTTACTCAGAGCTTTAATCTATCAAGAAAGAGAATTAGGCAGTCAACCAGATGCCGAAAATATCTATACTTTTGATCTATCCGTCGATGTGATTGCTCGCGCTTGTCAACTCAATCAACGCACCGTCGAACAGGTATTAAAAGGATTGCAAACCGTGGGATTAATTGCCTCAGAATCGACGGGGGATTTAATTCGGGTACTAGATGCCGAGGGTTTAAAAGAAGTGTACAGTGCCACCCGGGATAAAGTTAATTGGTGGCCCCTAAGATAAGTGGAATTTGCTGAATAAATCTAAAAACTTTGTTGGATAAAAATTTTAGACTTTTTTCCCATCAAAAAGTACCAGCCCTTGGAGTGATCGGGGGGGAAATTTAGGCACTTTTTCCCCGAAAATTAGGTAATTGACCTCCTCAAAATCGGTAAAACCCTACACCCTACACCCCACACCCCACACCCTGCCCCCACGCAAAACTTTTTGCCGCAAACCCTATTTACCCTTGCAATTGACAGCGCTTTAAGGCATCTTCGGCAGCCGCTTTGGTGGCATCCTGTTTCCGTTTACCTTTACCTGTACCGTAGAGAAGGTTATTAACCCGCACTTCGGCAGTAAATTCCCTAGCGTGGGGGGGTCCTGTCACATCAATGATCGCATATTCTGGATTAGAGGCAAAATTGGCCAGGGCCCACTGTTGAAAGAGATTTTTAGCATCGATAAAAGATGACGATTCCGATTGTTGAGAGACTAAATGAGAGGCTACAGGGATAAAAAGCCCGTGCAGATAGTTTTTAACCGCATTTAACCCCGAATCTAGATAATAAGCCCCAATTATCGCTTCAAAAGTGTCCGCTAATAGGGTAGGATTCGATCGCCCCCGATCTTTAATTGCCCCCTTGCCTAAACGCATTAACTCCCCCAGGCCGATTTCGATGCCTAATTGCGCTAATTGTTCTTCTTTGACCAAATTTGACCGCAAACGGGTTAATTCTGCCTCGTTCATGGCGGGATATTTTTGATACAAAAGTTCGCCCACCAAAAAAGCCAAAATCGCATCGCCCAAAAATTCTAGGCGCTCGTTATTTTCCGTCAATTGGGACTGTTCATTAACATAGGAACGATGGGTTAAAGCTTGGGTGAGAAGGAGAGCATTTTGAAAAGGAGGCAAACAAGACATTACAGAAATGATCAAGTCAAGAGCATTTCTTATCTTAATCCGACCCCACCCCGAATAGATGAGACGAACGATCCTTTTTTTACTGTTTTTTCCAGCTAGTTTAGGCATAATCTCCCAAATATTCTCACCGGAAAACCTATCCGCTGCTATTCTTGCCCTAGGGACCCTGGTGATGTGCATGGAACAGGCACGCATGGCGGCGGTGGACTTGGGAGAAATTGCCCAATTTCAGCAAAAAACCAGCGATCCTCGCCTCGATCGCTTTTTTATGGTTACAATTAGTACAATTGTTTTAGAATTGTCGGGCTTTTATGTGGCTGCCCTCTGGATAGGATGGGGAGCTTTAATAGTTTTAGTCAGTCAAATTTGGTTTCATTGTTTAGCCAAAATTCAACTGCAGCCAAGCACGGGAAAAATTATTGACCATGGCATAGGGCCACGTTTACCCATCTTACTCGCTGACGGAATCGGCATAATCTTCGTGGCTTTCTGGTTAGCCAAAATTGCCCCCCTAATTATGGCCATGACTTTAACGACAATGTTGTTAATCTACGGCTCTATTAAGTATCTTTTCAGAACTGGGGAGGGGAGAGAAAGGAAAATCCAGAGGCTGCAA
>NZ_JASJFE010000956.1:0-4734 GCF_030067735.1 Microcystis sp. M53598_WE2
CCGCGCACCCAATCGGCACTTCTAGAAGTCATGGAAGAAAAACAAGTTACCATCGATGGAGAAGCGCGGCCGGTTCCCCAACCCTTCTTTGTGATCGCCACCCAAAATCCGATCGAATATCAAGGCACTTTTCCGCTTCCAGAAGCACAAATGGACCGTTTTGCCGTTTGCCTGAGTTTGGGTTATCCCAGCGCCACAGAAGAATTAAAAATGTTACAAAGACAGCATTCTCAAGAGACGGTTAAATCCCTAGAAGCTTGTATTTCCCTAGAACAGGTGGGAGAATTGCAAAGATTAGTGAGTCTGGTCAAGGTAGCTCCTGCTTTACAGCAATATATCGTCGATTTAGTCCGCGCTACCCGTGATCACGAAGATATTAGTTTAGGAGTCAGTCCCCGGGGTTGTGTGGTTCTGCAAAAAGCAGTTCAAGCTTACGCTTTCTTGGAAGGTCGCGATTATGCTATCCCCGATGATGTTAAGTTGATTACTCCCTATGTCTTCTGCCATCGTCTGATTCCTAGTCACGGTCGTCAAGCTAAAGCTATCGTGGAAAGACTTCTGCAATCGGTGGCGATCGAGGATCGCATCTATGCTTAAATTTCAGTTATTGATGAACGGTAAGTTACATGGTATTTCTAAATTCTGCCAAATTGGTAGAGCCGATCTATTAATTGCTAGTATTGCCTTAGCTAACTAAAGGCTTGAGTAAAAATATTTAGTGAGTCCACGGAAAATCTGCTCTCAGGAGAAAACAATGTTTTGTTCACAGTGTGGAACCAAAAGTGGACATCTCTAAAAATTATCACCCGCTCACAGCTTGCTTTTATGCCCTGTACTAATCAAACAGTTCGATAATAACGGAAATGTATGTCTATCGTTGCTAATTCAATTTCAATGATCGTTCCTTTCCTCCTTGCTAGAAAAGCGATCGCCCGATCTTGTATAGGCTAGATTAAGTTTCTGTAAAATTACCTCTCTGAATGCGATCATCAATCAATTTTGATACCACGGAAGTATGTAATTTTTAGAAGCTCTAACAAACCCTTTTTGGTTGTTATATTCAACCATCAGCCATAAACCACTATTGCCAAAACCAACATGAAAAACTTTCGGTCTTTGAGAACTAGAGTCAACCAGACTTTTGATCACTGTATCTATAGGGATAGTGGTGATAGGCGGTGAGCCTGTACCAACAGAAGGACGTAAATTCAAATCAGTCAAGGTTTTAAAGTTTGGCGCATTGATAATCTCCCAAACCTCAACATCATTTTCATCGGCCTTTTCTTGCATTTCTTCCTGCGTCATGGAGTAGGTTACGTCACCAAAATATTCTCGAAAGACTTCTAGACCCACAGATTGAATTTCATCAAAAGAGGATGGGATAGGTCGTGTAGCAGTTGATTTTGGAAAAACCAGATACTCAACTCCAAATTCGATTCCACTAATAATCTCAGTTTTACCAGCATTCCAAGGGTTTTCTCCCAATGCTTCAACCAGTTTGATCGAGCCTTCACCAATTTTATCGCTAGGTCCTTGATCAGCATAAATTGCCAAGATTTCCTGTCCTTGCCAACGGACAAGAGCTAAGTCTCCTAGTTTACAAGTTACACCGGAGACTGAAGCAAAATTTCCGGGTAAAACATAATAGGGAATGGTTTCTGCATTGACATACTCAGCATCTCCTCGCCAACCTTTGCTCTTGCGGAGAGATGTTGGCAGTTGACCATATTTGGGATCAATAGTCCGTGCGCGAGGTGAACCATCAGCATCCGTATCCATATCAGCTTTGATGTAAACAGCGCCGTTACTGAGTATCTTGATGCGTGATTGAGTTGGTTTATAGGAATGGGAAATGCTCCTTCCTGCTTGTATAGCAGAAACAATTTTATCTGACCATAACTGAGACATATTGATTTCCTCCCAAGGATAAAAGATAATTTTAGTTTGACATTAAAAACCGACTAGATTTACTCGCATTTAAAATATCTACCTTCTTTATCTTCGGACTTTTGTTTACACCAATCGTTAAAATCAATTAAGTAGGTGGGTGGAATTAAATATAAGATGAACGTAGGTTAAATTGAAGCATGAAACCCAACGCCCGCAAGGGTTACGCTACCGCCAACTCATCCTTTTTTCTCTTCATTATTATTCATAATTCATCCCCTCTATCTTACTACTTAATTTCAGAACACTTACGCCACCTTATAAGTTTGATGGCTCTCTTGATTACTGCGGACAAAATGTTCTACCATAATAAACAAGAGAGCCGCTTTGATTATGCAGGTTGCAGTTCAGCAATAACCGTTGACGCAATCGCATAAGCCGCTTCGGTAGATAGTTTTTCGGCTTCTGCTCGTGTATCAATGGCATCTAAAAAGTAACTCTCACACAGAACACAAATCGGACAATTCGTGTCTTCAGACTCAGAGAGAACGGTTACACCATTTTCCATTACACCAAAATCCCTTTGTCCAATTGCATTAGCAACCGAAGTCGAAAGTTTTTTGGCAAAAGCGATCGATTTTGGTTTAGCTTTGGTTGGGTGAACCATTACACAAGTGTAGTGAGGTTTTCTGTCCGTAGCATTGTGATGCAAACTGAGAAACATGGAATGATCTGCGGCTTTTTGTCCGATCAGATCGCGCGGATCGCTTGCTGGATCGAAAATCTCGGCTGAAATGCTTGCTTTATCTAGTTCCGCTTTCACGATCTTGGCTTGCAAAAGATTCATCTCATATTCAGGAGTCCCATCTTTTGCATCAGTACCTGAATGGATGGGGGAATGACCAGGATCAATTAAAACAGAAGCTGGACGAACAGAAGGATGGTCCATAATCTGATTCCAAGTCCGTTCATCTACTATCCCTGTTACTTCCGATTCCCCTAAATGATCCCGTTGGAAATTTTCAACAGCCTGTTTGGTTTTGGGTCCAAAAATCTTGTCAACCCGACCACAGTTAAAGCCAATTTCATTAAGTTTGGCTTGTAATTGTCCAACTTGTAACCCTTGACTGCCTACTTGTAATAACATAAACTTGTCTCCTCCAATCTCTCGTAAAAGTTTTTGTGCTTCTGGATAGCATCGATTTATGATCTAGTCTGCATACCCTAAAAAATTCAACAAACGGTGAGTTTTCCCAGCGTCCCCCCTATTCTGAAAAAACTCACCAGAAGCCTTTATCTCGCCCCTCACCCTTATCGAATCGGTCTCCTATCCGAACTGTCCCGTATCGACCCATTCACTCTTGATTAGCGACCACCAATCAGTTGCCAGACCATCGAGGACGTACTTGTAGGGCAGCCAGCCGTAGCCAGCGCTTCCCCAGGCAGTCCCCCAGGAGTTGCGAATCAGCAAGGCACCGGTGGTTTCAATGCCGCCGGGGTTAGTATTCTTAATCTTGAGGTTGTCGTCGTAACCAACTGCGTCAATGGCGTGACCGCCGAGAACTCTCTCGCCCGGAGTCGGATAAGGTATCTTACCGCCATTGGTGTTGGCCTGACTGATAGAACTGTAAACAGTAAAGCCAAACATTGAGGGCAGCCCATTTGCCAAGTAGGTTTTAATCTGAGTTAATAGGTTGCTCCGTGTCGTTCCTGGGGGGTCGAGGCGGTAGTAGGAAATCGCCTGATAGCTTTGGGCAAAAGCGTAGCAGAATGCCGACGGCTCCTTGTCCAAATCAGCGATATTGTAGGGATAGTACTCTTCTGGTGGTACGCCAAACAAGGTGAGGGCGTACATTGTTGAGCGCAAGAAGGCTCCCGTATCTCCCGTCCATTTGAGCAAGTTGCGCGTCACTTTGTAGAGGAAGAGTCTGGAAGCATCGAGGTGTTTGCCAAAAGCTCGCCGCTCAAAATACTCCACCAGTCCGACACCGGCGTGGGCCGTACAAGAACCGATAGTTTTTTGATCCTCGATGGGGGAACACCACGGCCTCAAGTCCACGCTGGCTGGCAGCGCTGCTGGGGCAGATGTCGTTGCTCCCACTTTGGCCAGCATTTGCTTGACAGATGGCTGTCCCAAAGCTTGCAGTTTGGATGGTACGCGTTCAGATTGAAAAGTGACATCACGAATATCGGGATAGTCAGGCAACCATCCCATTGCGGGAATTACAAATGTTTCACTCATTTTTCCTTTCCTCCTAAGTCGTTACTCACTAGCCCTTGGCTATCTGAGAAGCCTTTACTCTCGGACTTGGAGCGTGACAGTAAATCGTTCGACAATTGACGGCTCTCCCTGCCACTCTCGCCAGAGCTTAAGCTTTAGTTGGCCTATCCCAGCCCGTTGCGCTTTAAAGGTCAGGACTCTCTGACCGCCCCCGCCGACTTTCGACTCCCCGGCAGGTACATACTCAGAGGACTGCAGCTCCACTAAATCGCCCCCGCCGCCATCAAGCGCCCACTGAAAGCCGGTAGTGGGATTCTCGTCGAGGGACAGTAGCAGTAGGTCATTGACCTGCATGGTGATGGATTTGCCGTTGTCAGTGCGAGTAAGGGTTAGCATTGCATCTTGACCGTTCCCTCCTTTCGGTTTCCACTCTGTCGCCCCACAGCCCTGGGAAAAGACTGGGGAAAGCACGAGGATTAGAGTTTTGACATCCTCACCGCCGTAAACGGACGGTGATTCCCAAACCTCACGATTTAGGTTTCTGCTTCTTTCCCTTGCGGGGTTCCGCACCTGCCTTAACAGATTTACTCTGTTCTGGTCTTATAGTCGCTCTACAGACTGACACC
>NZ_JASJFE010001055.1:0-2179 GCF_030067735.1 Microcystis sp. M53598_WE2
AACAAAACCCCCTACTATCTGTTGTCAAGGTTCAGTTTTTAGCTTGGTTATCGCTTTTTCCATTGTAGCTTAAAGCCGTCCTTTTAGGACGGGGTTTTAACCCAAATTTTCGATAATCGGAAGAGTCAGTGCCACTGGCTGCTTGACCCCCCCCAAACGTTTACCTGGGAATAACTCTGATTTATTATCCTGTATCCTATTTGGTACTATGATAAGAGCAGAGAATCAGGCAAGCATTTTATGAAAAAAGTAATTGTTATTTTAATTCTGGGTTTTCTGAGCGAACAAATATCAATAAAATCACCAATTTCTGGCAATCAAACCCTCAATAATTTAGCCGTAGCTAACAACAATAATCGTCCCACTCCCCAGAAAAAACCTAGTCCTTCTCCACAGTTTCGGTGCGATGGTAGAACTCACTGTTCCCAGATGAGATCCTGTGCAGAAGCGACTTTTTTCTTGAGAAATTGCCCCAATGTCAAAATGGATGGAGACGGTGATGGAGTTCCCTGTGAAAGTCAATGGTGTGGAAAAAAATCCTCAGAAAAATGTTGGGAAAGTTTTCCAGATAACTAATTTTGTTTCCTCACCCCAATTCTCTCACTTAAAGAATCGGGGTAAAAACAATCAAGAAGCAGTAATCACGGGAGAATTAAGATATTGATAATTCCAGTCCGATTGTTGCCAAACGCGACCATCAAGGGCAATTTGTTCGATTAAACTAGCTAATCGTAAAGCTTTTAAAGCTTGTTCCCCACCGACAGAAGGTTGGTCCCCACCGCGCACACAATGAACAAAATGTTCTAATTCCGCGTGTAGAGGTTCAATATTGCTGGTATAAACTTTTTCAATTAAACCATCTTGACGGTAGAGAACTTGACCGTAATCGGTGCTATAGTTAGCGGTGGTTTGCCGGTGAATGAGGATTTCATTATTGAGAAAATCCGCTTCCGTGAGAGAATTTTTACAGTGGGCTGCTAAACGGCGAATCTTGCGATGAGTCACCTTACTAGCGGTTAAATTAGCCACTACTCCATTACTAAAACCAAGGGTTGCAGTGACATAATCGAGATAACCGGAATCAGTGGCAGCGCGACTACCACTAGCGGTTAATTTCACCACGGGAGCCGAGACTAATTCTAAAATTAAATCTATATCGTGGATCATTAAATCTAACACCACCGACACATCATTAGCGCGTTGGGAATAGGGACTCATGCGATGGGATTCAATCGCTAAAATCTCCTCGGTTTTCAAGACCTTCGATAACTCTTGGAAAGCGGGATTAAAACGCTCGATATGACCCACTTGCAGAATACAATCGTGATCGGCTGCCGCATTGACTAAAGATTCCGCTTCACTAATACTAGCGGCGATCGGTTTCTCGATCAAGGTATGTACTCCCGCTTGCAGACAGTCCATCCCGACTCGGTGGTGTAACCGCGTGGGGACAGCGAGACAAACCGCATCTACCCTGGGTAAGAGGTCTAAATAATTTTCAAAAAAACGGACTCGGTATTTACTGGCAGTTTCCAGTCCCTTTTCGACGTTGACATCGGCCACCCCGACGAATTCCACGTCTTTTAATAAACTCAGGATGCGACTATGGTGTTGTCCCATGTTACCGACCCCGATAACCCCGACTTTAATCGGTTTGAGTTGATTTCTGTTACCCGGAAAGTTTGCTGGTTGATTGGACATGAATTTTAGACTCCTGTGTTCACACTCCTCACACCACTTGATTAAATTAATCAAGCTGATTTTGTCGATTAATTACCAAGATGGTATCATGGTTATCCAGATTCTGACACGATGTCGGTGTCAATGGGGGTTCTGAGAAGATTTTCTGATTCCATCTGCGGGTTTTTACCTATAATGTCGGCTTGAAGGAACCCTCGGTTTCACCTCGGAGATGAAAGGTTCCGCCAGCATAGAACAGCGAAGCACGACAGTTGCCAATTTAATTTTAGTATGCTAGAGTAATTTGCGTGGTAGGTCGATAACGCAAAATGTTTGTTTTAGAGTACAAGCTTAGAGGAAAACCATCTCAATATCAAGCCATTGATGAGGCTATTCGGACAGTACAGTTTGTTCGGAATAAATGTCTTAGATATTGGGAAGACAATAAAGATGTAGGACAAAAAGATATTTATCGATACACAACTCAATTAAGAGATGA
>NZ_JASJFE010000370.1:0-4297 GCF_030067735.1 Microcystis sp. M53598_WE2
AGATATAGTTTAAAAAGCCGTCCTAAAAGGACGGGGCTTTAACCCAAAATTTCGGTAAATGGTGGGTGGAATCCCGATTCTCTCGTTCTAGAATTTGACTAGGTGCGATTTTCCCCTTAACTAGGATATCGCCGAAGTTTTGGTTAATTTGTTCGATCTGTTCCCCGCTTAGTTCGTGGTTAAGACGAATAACAAAGGATTCTCCCACAAAACGGCTGGAGTGATACACCCGATAGAAGTGGCGAATTGTTTGACAAGCGTGGTCTAGATCGTTGGTAATTGTATAAAAATTCCGATCTTCGGCGGATATCAGTCCTCTTTTTTGCAGATTTTCACTAATTTGTTCTTGCCAAGTTTGCCAGTAATCCCCATCAGGCTCATCAATTAATACTAGGGGTGCAGGTCCGTATTTACCGGTTTGACAGAGGGTAAGCGTCTCAAAGGCCTCATCTTGGGTGCCGAAACCACCGGGGAATAAAGCTACTGCGTCACTTTCCCGCAGAAAAAATAGTTTTCTGGTAAAGAAATATTTAAAATCGATTAATTTGGCATCATTTATGATATACGGATTAGCTCCCTGTTCAAAGGGTAGCTGAATATTTAATCCGAAGGAATTTTCCCGTCCAGCACCTTCGTTACCTGCTTGCATGATGCCACCCCCAGCACCGGTTAACACCATAAAACCGTATTGACTAATACAGCGAGCGAAGTCCACTGCCAGACGGTATTCACTGCTGTCGGGTTTGATGCGTGCCGAGCCAAAAATGGTAAGTTTACGAATGTGACGGTAGGGGTAAAATACCTGAAATCCCTTTTCTAGATCTTCGATCGCGTAGGTTAAAATTTTCCAATCCAGGCGATCGATTTCCTCCTCGGCAATTCTGACTATTGCTTCCAGAGCTCTTTGAATCCATTTACCATCTTTCAAGTGGGGTAAATGTTGCACCAATTTCAGCAAGTCTTCGGTTAATTGAGAATAGGAATTTTCCATTGGTGGGTTGGGTTTTGGGTTTTAGGGTGTTGGGGTTTTAGGTTTTTAGGGTTTTAGGGTGTTGGGGAAGATATTTCTTAGTCCCCATTTCCCCATTTAAGTAGGGAGGCACAATTATTTGTAGGATGGGTTAGCGGTAGCGTAACCCATGCGGGCGTTGGGTTTCATGCTTCAACCCAACCTACGTTCATCTTATATTTAATTCCACCCACCTACTTATATGTCCATTAGTTAACTATTCAAAGACTTAAAGATCACTGTTCAGGATTATTTATTGCTTGATTAACTTGGGTGATTTGGGTTTGAAAATATTGTTCACGATAACGGATAGCTTGGGCTAATTCCGCACCTTTTTGGAAAGCGAGTAAAGCTTGGGGATAATTTTTTCTCTCTAGATAAATTTGACCGATTTGATCGTAGGTATTCATTAAACCGTAGTAATTATAACCCAATTCATGGACTTTAATTAATTCTTGATAGATTTGTAAAGCATAATCCACCTGTTGATAACTTTTATAGAGTTCGGCCAACTTATTTAAAGCTTCTCCTGCGCTGCCGTACTGTTGTAAAGCAAAAGCGAGAGAATAGGCTTCTTGAAAGTTTTGGCTGGCTTTATTTGCATCTTTTAAAGCTTGGTAATCTAAACCAATTTGAATTTTTAGAGCGGGGATTAACTGTATTTGCTGATTTCTGATCTGGGTTTCAGCTATTTCTTCTTTAATTTTCACGGCGTTAGCTGGTTGCAAAGATTCTCGATAAATTTCTGCTAGTCTTTGCAAATAAATTCCTTGAGTTAAAGAATTATTCTGCGCCTTAGAAATAGTTAATAATTCCTCATAGACTGGGGCTGCTTTTTGATAATCAAAACGGGATAAATGAATTTGACCAAGTTTATTTAAAGTGGCTTCTACTGCCACATTATCCCGGGATTGTCTGGCATTAGCTAGGATTTTATCATAGATAATTATCGCCTCATTAAAAGCTCGTACCTGTTGATATGATGTACCTAGTAATGCTAATAATTCCCCGTCCATTGTCTGGTTAGTTTCCGCAGTTTGTTGCAGAGCTTTTAAACGAGCAGTAATTAATTTAACATCCTCAGTTCGATCTCGATTCCAAGCTGCTAACCCCACTTTTCCCAAAGATTTTACTTCTTCTTTTGCTCCTAAATAACGATTTAATTTAATCACTTCATACCAGATAGGAAAAGCTTCCTCATTTAATCCCGCATCGTATTTAGCTTGAGCTTCAGCATCGCGTTGATCGATGTATAATAACAGTTGACGACGCTCCAAGGGAGTTAAAGGGCGATCGATTGCGGGTAATAAAGGACTTTTTAGGGGAGTTTCGAGGGGATTGGGTGCAGGGGTTTCTGTTTGTGCTAGGAGAGGAAGGGAAGTACCGATCAAACAGAGCCATAAACTGAGAGAAAAACGTAGCATAATAGATTGATAGGAGCGTAGTAGAGGATGATATTTTGTGATCGATCGATTCTATAAGAGACTGACTGCCGAAAATTTGCGTTTCCCAATTTTGGGTTTAATTGCTAGTTTGATTGTAACCTTTAGTCTGGGGGCCTGTGGTGTCTCCCCGCAAGTTTTAGCAGAACAACGAATGTTTCTACCCCTCTCGGTCGAGTTTTTGGGAGAATATCAATTGCCACAAGCGGATTATCAAGGGACAAGGGTGGGGGGATTATCGGCAATTACATACGATCGTGCCAATAACCGCTTTTATCTCCTCAGTGATGATCGTTCTCAGAAAGCTCCGGCCCGCTTTTATCGGGCTAGTTTGCAGATAAATGGTGAAAAAATCGAAAAAGTGAATTTAGAGGCAGTCACGTTCCTAAAAGATGGCAAGGGAGAAACGTTTAAAAAGGGATCGATCGACCCGGAAGGTATCGCTTTTTCGCCCCGACAAACTTTGTTTATTTCCAGTGAAGGTGCGGTTAAAGAGGGAATTGCTCCTTTTATTGCTGAATTTGATTTGCAGGGACAATTAAAGGAGTCTTTGTTAATTCCTAATCGCTTTTTACCAGATGATAGCAATCAAAAAGGAATACAGGATAATTTAGGGTTTGAATCCTTAACTTTAGGGATTACCAGCACTCTCAAAGACGATCCTTTTCGTTTGTTTACTGCCACAGAAAGCGCGTTAATTCAAGATAGTCCCACGGGAAAAAGAGCAGAAAATCTCAGAGTGCGACTTCTTCATTATGTTATTGATCCGATTGGTGCGCCTGTGTTAGTATCAGAACAATTGTATGTGTTAGATGAGCCACCCAGTGGTGCGAGATACTACGGTTTAACGGAATTATTAGCTTTAGAAAAAGAGGGTTATTTTCTCAGTTTAGAGCGAACTTTTGGTTTAGAAGGTTTTGGAGCGAAACTATTTCAGGTAGTTAATGGGAGTGCCACTGATACCTCGAAAATTGCTCGGATACCGGGAGAATTAGAAGCTTTACAGGTGCAACCCTTGCGGAAAAAATTATTACTAGATTTAGGGACTTTGGGGATTGATTTAGATAATTTGGAAGGAATGACCCTCGGTCCAAGATTAGCTGATGGCAGTCGCTCTTTGATTTTAGTCAGTGATGATAATTTTAATCCGAATCAGGTCAATCAGTTTTTACTATTTCGACTCAAGGAAAAATAAACAAGAGATGGTTAATTCCCTCACCTATCCCCTTCTGGGAGAAGGATTGGGGTGAGGACTACCAATAAAGAAAAATGGGATAAATAGCCGGTTTAAAGAGAAAACGGCCGATTAATAATCACTTTTTTCGATATCTTTGCGAATATCATTCAGGTCAATATAGCGATCGGTGGCATTTCGCAATTCCCTAGCGATCATCCCTTCCGTAGAAACTACGGTAATATGAGTATTTTTAGAGCGCAATAGTTCGATCGCTCGTTCAAAATCGCCATCACCGCTAAATAAAATCACTCGATCGTATTGATCGACGGTATTAAACATATCGACGACAATTTCGATATCTAAATTAGCTTTCTGGGAAAAACGACCGGAACTATCATCATAATATTCTTTCAAAATTTTTGTTCTCACCGTATAACCCAAACTAATTAAAGCATCGCGAAAACCTCTTTGATCTTGGGAATCTTTTAAACCCGTGTACCAAAAGGCATTAATTAACATAATATTCGGGTCGTTGGTGAAGTAATTTAACACCTTACGCGGGTCAAAAAACCAGCCATTTTTTTGTTGAGCATAAAACATATTATTGCCATCCACAAAAATCGAAAGGCGATCTTTCGGACGACCGCCACCATTACAATGACAAAGACC
>NZ_JASJFE010000151.1:0-2913 GCF_030067735.1 Microcystis sp. M53598_WE2
GCCCAATCTTCAGGAAAACTATCACGGGTATATACTTCTAAAGACAGGTTATAAGCCGCAATCGCTAACTCTAGATTATCTGCCCTTTTCCCTCTGATGCGATATAGATAAGCATTCCCCAGACCAATTTGTGTCCTTGCCCAATCTTCAGGAAAAGCATCACGGGTATATACTTCTAAAGACAGGTCAAAAGCTGCAATAGCTAGCTCTAGATTATCTGCCCTTTCCCCTCTGATGCGATTTCCATAAGCTAACCCCAGATTATTTTGTGTCATTGCCCAATCTTCTGGAAAAGCTTCACAGGTATATACTTCTAAAGACTGGTTTAAAGCTGCAATAGCTAACTCTAGATTATCTGCCCTTTCCCCTTTGATACGATTACTATAAGCATTTCCCAGATTATTTTGTGTCATTGCCCAGTCTTCTGGAAAAGCTTCACGGGTATATACTTCTAACAGGTTTTGATAGCCTGTAATCGCAATTTCCAGCTTATTAGCCCGACTTCCCAAGGGAAAATTTTTAATATCAATACATAAATTTTGAATCACCACGGCAATACTTGGCACATCTTCTGTCTTCCCTTCAGAAAACACATTTCTAGCGTATTGTTGCAACAGTTGGGCAAAAGTATCATCTAACAGATGTTGACGGCGTTGTAGGATAGGATAAACCATCGCAGGATCATTACTCTCTGCTTCTGCTTGTAAGACTTCTAATAAAAACTCCTGATATTCCTCTATACTTCCCGCTTGAGGGTTGAGAAACTGCCCCAACCATTGCGCTATATCGCGTAACAAAGCAGCAGGATTATTATTTCCTTGTTGTTCTAACCATGTTGCATAGTTTTCCATCACCTGCAAAAAATCGGGGTCAATCAATTCCTGATTAGCTTGCAGGACATTATTGAGTTCCTCATCATTAGTACAAGTGAGCAACCGTTCAATTAAATTAACATAAGCTTGGGCGCGTTGTTCATTCATTATTTTGATTGTGATTGATGTGATTATGTGATGGACTGTGATGTTTTTTGAGAGAGACCAACCTTATGATTTAACGTGATACAATAAATATTCGTGATTGTCAAGGGGGATCGCTGCCAAATTTGTTTGATATATTCCAAGTTTCTGCCTTAGAACATATCAAACAAATTACTTTTCTGCACAAATAACTGTCATTACAGCAACTTCTTTGTCCAATTGATCTCCTATTTCATCTTCAACAACGTCCAGATCGTAATCCATTTGTAATCCCAGCCAAAATCGCGGTGACATATCAAAATAACGAGCTAACCGAAGAGCTATATCCGCCGTGATACACCGCTTTCCGTGAACGATTTCGTTAATACATTGTTCAGGAACTCCAAGAGCCAGAGCTATTTGATTCTGACTAAGGTTCATTGGCTTGATAAATTCCTCTAAAAGAACCTCACCGGGATGAATTGGCATTAGTTTATCTTCATTCATTATTTTACCTCAATGATAATCAACGATTTCTACGTCTAGAGCATCACCGTTTTGCCAGACAAAGCAAATTCGCCATTGATCGTTAACCCGAATGCTATATTGACCTTCCCTGTCACCAACCAGACGTTCCAATCGATTTGCTGGTGGGACACGAAGATCTTGCAGGGTTTCCGCACGATTAAGCATCCGCAATTTTCGCAATGCCACTTGTTGGATATCTAATGGCAATTTACGCGAATGTTTACGTTCAAAAACTTTTTGAGCTTCTTTATCTTTAAAGTTTTGGATCACTCTCTAAACAATTTCTTATCCTACTTTTAAGTATATGACGTAAGGATGATCCGATGGCAGAACTGGTTGGGGAACAGGCCAGACAGTGACTTCTGCGAATGCGTCTGGGGCCAAGATGACGCGACGACAAATGAGCGCGGTAGCCTTCATGTTGGATATACTAACAACACCTTAGCCTGTTGTCAATGTCCCCAACAGTTAAAAACACCTCATATTCTTCTATGTTTCTCGCTTGAGGGTTGAGATATTGCCCAAAGTTTTGTGTTAAATCAATCTGCATGGTTATTATTGTATCCTTATTATTTTAACCCCGTTGCATAGTTTTCCATCACCTGCAAAAATTGAGGGTCAATCAATTCCATATTAGCTTGCAGAATATTAGTTCGTTCCTCATCATTAGAACAAGTGAGCAACTGTTCAATTAAATTAACATAAGCTTGGCCGCGTTGTTCATTCATAGTCTTAACTAGGATTTTTGTGATTATGTGATGAACTGTGATGTTTTTTGGCGGATGACTCTATGATAGGATGAGTCCCCTTGATATAGGGCGATTATGACACAGAATGCTATAGAGGATATTAACTATAAACGCTCAAATTCATCAACCCTTAATCCCGCTTGCCTTAAAATACTGGCAATTGTACCGATTGTTACCTCCTTATAACAGGGAACAATCGTTGTCCTTTTTCCTTCGGGAGTATCCTTGGCAAACTTAACATGACTCCCCTTTTGACTAACAACTTCAAACCCTGCCGCTTCCAACTTGCGTTTAATCTCACGATAAGATAAAGGCTTAAGCGGCATTGATTTCTACCTCTATCTTCTGTAATTGGGGAATAACTGTTGCACAAGGCGGTTCAAAATGTAATTCTAAAGCCTCTTGCAGATTGTTTAACGCCTCGGTTTCTGTTTCCCCTTGACTAGCAACATCAACCTCTAAACATTGGGCAACAAACCAATTATCTTCTTGAAAAATTCTCGCTGTAAGTACCTGTCTCATTTTCACTTTCCTGATTGAGCTTTCCATGATTATAGGTCAGGCTAGAATGACAGTCAATTAAATAATCATATAGATCATGCTTTAGACTTCTACATAAGTAGTCGTGCAAAATTAATTTCTTGGTTAGGATAGGCACTCATGCAAGAGGCAAAAGGCAA
>NZ_JASJFE010000155.1:0-2914 GCF_030067735.1 Microcystis sp. M53598_WE2
CCCCTATAGAACCCCATAACTCTAGTTTTCAAGGTGCGTTCATCCTGCGATGACTGGGTTTTTTAAGCGGTTGCTTACCCGGCCCGCTATTCTTAATATCATACATCAGATAAAGTCGCCCTAAAAGGGCGAGGCTTTAAACCCAATTTTTCGGTAAAAAATCTTGTGACCTTCGAGCGCGATAATTCCCAAACCACCTCGCGAGTCATTGCCGCTAACTCGCGCTTTGCCAATACTTATTATGCCATTCTAGGACTACATCCGAGTGCCTCGGTGATCGAAGTGCGACGAGCCTATCGGGAACTGAGCAAACGATACCACCCTGATACTACCGAACTCAGCCCCGAAGTGGCAACGGTTAAATTCCAGCGTCTTAACGAAGCTTATGCCACCCTGAGTAATCCCGATCGCCGTTCCCTGTATGATTTACAGATAGGTTACTCGCGCTGGAATGTCATCCAAACCATCCCCGATGGCGATCAACCCATAGCTAATCGTAGTGCCTATCTCGATCCGACTGATCGCCCCCTATCTTCGGGAGAGATTTTTGCTTTGTTTATCTTGGCACTCACCCTGCTGGGCTGCTTGTTACTAGCGGTGATTATTGCTATGCTTCGAGGAGAGAATGCCGTCACTGTAGCCCAATTATTTTTGATTTAGATGCGATGAAGATTCCCACTGCCGATACTCCCCTCTATAATCATCCCTTACCGGCGATCGAAGCATGGCTAGTTAAGTTAGGTTGTCGGAAAAATACCGAGAATGTCCACTGTTGGACTGTGGAAAAACCGACATGGAAAGCGGAAATCTGCCTCGAAATTGAAGAAATCACCGTTCGTTACTTTCGGGCAGCCAATGACGGCAGTGACATCAATCGCGCTTTTAAATACTCCCTTAGTCGCCAAGATATCGAATCGGCGGTTTTTTCTGGTCCCTAATCATCGGCCAAACTTTTGACTATCTAACATTACTCGTTAAGACAGTGCCGGAGTTGGCGGCAAGGAGAGCTAGTCCGAGCATTTGTACTAAATTTTCCGAGACACGCTGTCAATCCAGTACACTTGTTCAGACTGAAATCAAAGCTCCCCCACAACTGGAACCGCTGCCGGCAGTGCAACCGTAGCAATAGGAAGCGGTTTGTACCTCTGTAATTACATCTAAACTATCCGCTTGTAATAAATCCGACAGGGTTAATTTTTGGCCTTGACCGGTGCAAGCGGCCAGACCCTCCATCTGATTAAAATCGCAGTCATAGATATTACCCAAATAATCAATGGAAAGCTGATTACGACACATCAAACGATCGACAGTATCGCCATTAAAATGGTCTTCGAGGAATTGAAGATAGGGTTGATAGAGTTGCCGGTGTTCCAGATGGAAACGGGTTCTTCCAATGGGTAGGTTAGTGATAGTCAACAGATTGTTAAAAGAAATATTAAAATGTTCTTGCAAGAACCTTTTGTAATCCCGTGTTAGGGATACCTGATCCGGTGTGAGAGAAAAATTCTCTGACTTAGGAATCGGGGGATTATAGACTAAATCCACAATCAAATTCGGCTCTTGAGCGTAGCCGAGACGGTTCAACCATTGTAAGGCGGCGATTGATCGATCATAGACTCCCAGACCGCGCATTTTATCCACATTATCGGCAAGATAACAGGGTAAAGAAGCCACCACCCGCAGCTGATGGCCAGCGCAATATTCAGGAATATCAGTAAATCCTTTCTCGAAATAAATAGTTAAATTCGAGCGCACAATTACCTCTTTCCCTGCTTTTCTAGAGGTTTCCACAATCGTCTTAAAACCGTAGAGCATTTCTGGGGCACCGCCGGTCAGATCGACGGTTTTAATTTGGGGAAATCTTTCGATCAGTTCGATAATTTGTTCGCACACTTCTGGAGTCATTTCTTCGGAACGACCTGGACTAGCTTCCACATGACAATGGCTACAAGCAAGGTTACATCTTTTCCCCAAATTAATTTGCAGAACCGAGATTTTTTGCTTAGTTAAAGGATTTTTTAGTTTTTCAACAAAAGGAGTCATGGGAGAGTAATCAGTAATCAGTAATCAGTAATCAGTAAACAGTAATCAGTGAACGGTAAACATTGAACAGTAAACGGTAAACAGTAATTAGTAAACAGTAAACAGTGACCAATAACTGATAACTGATAACTGATATAGCGTTTCCTAAGCTAGTGAGGTACACATATTTTTCTTCCCTTTTGACTTTTGCCTCTTGCCTTTTGCCTAAAACCCATAACTTTTGTACCTCAGCAGACTGAAAAACGCTATAACTGATAACTGATAACTGATAACTGATAACTGGTAACTGGTAACTGATAACTGGTAACTGATAACTGATAACTGATAACTGATAACTGATAACTGAGGGATCGAACTTGTCTCGACCGTGCTTTTTTAACAGCAACCGCCCCCATTATAGTGCCAAGTGGACTCGGTGAGGAGGATATCTTCGGCAGAGAAACGAGCTAAGTTGCTCGCAGTTTTATCACAGACAGCCACTGGTAATCCTTTGGCTAAAATATGCCCAGCACCATCATCGAAAATTGCCTCCCTACCAGTATAAATAGCAGTTTTGCCCGTAAAAATACAGGCCCCATCTTCGGGAATAGCTAGTTTAAAAGCAACGGAATCCAAACTTTCTAATAGGAGCGGCTCGGCTAAATTATAACTCTGACAGTCCAGTAAACGATAGGGACGACGGGACCGAATTTCTACCTGACCAAAACCAGCATCGATCAACTGTTGAATATAATCCTCGTAGGTCAAGGCCCCCGATAGACACATAGCTCGTAAACGCTGATCTTCTTGCAAATGTTCGGGGATTGGACGAGTGGCGATCGGATCGCTCATCAGTAAACGTCCTCCCGGTTTTAAGACGCGAAAAGCTTCG